>JBDLJI010000227.1:0-4193 GCA_039714455.1 Thermodesulfobacteriota bacterium | reverse complement strand
GAAAAGATAAACAACAACTTCAACCTGACGGGCCAGGCGCATGCAAACGTGGACAATACTGTAGAGTTTGGCGTTAAGATGAAGCGCATGCCTGAAGAGCGGATGATGGCCAATGTCATCAGGGCCGGTGGGCTGAACCCTGAAATGGTTGATGCTGTCTGTGATGTCCTGGTTCCTTTCTATGCCAAAGCTGACGGCGGGCCTGAAATTCAGGAATTCGGCAGGCCGGATGCAGTCAGTGTGAATATTTTTGAAAACTTCTCGCAGACTGAAGGTTTTATCGGCAGCAAATCACTCAGCAAATCTCAGTTTGACCGTATCAAAAATTTTTCAGGCAAATTTCTCCAGCAAGATGGTCTCTTTGCTGAAAGGATTTCTGCCGGCCGTATCCGGGACTGCCATGGTGATCTTTATTCCGCAAATATCTGCCTGGCGGACAAGGTATATATTTTTGATTGTATCGAGTTTAATGAACGTTTCCGCTTCTGTGACGTGGCAAGCGATATAGCCTTTCTTGCCATGGATCTTGATTTTCACGGGCTGACAAACATCTCTGATAGATTTGTCAGCCGGTTTATGAAAAAATCAGCGGACACCACGCTGGGAAAAATGCTCAACTTTTATAAATGCTACAGGGCCTATGTCCGAGGCAAAATAAATCTTTTTACTGCAAATGCCCCTGAGGTAGACATGCCAACCAAGCAGCAATGCCTGGAAATGGCCGAAAAATACTTTCAGCTTGCCGAACGATATGCAGCATAACGCAGATGATAAAAACAGTCCTGCGGTCTATGTCTTTTTTGGCATGATTGCCACTGGCAAGAGTACTCTTTCGCAGGCCTGGGCCTCGCATAAACAGTTGCGCTGCTATAATTCAGACTGGGTCAGGAAGGAGATGGCCGGTATGAATCCGGCTGAGAGCCGGCGGGAATCAGCTGATTCCGGTATCTATACAAAGGAATTTTCCCAAAAAACCTATAAAACTCTGCTTGAAAGAGCCGGAGCAAGTTTAAAACAGGGCGATTCGGTAATCGTTGACGCCTCATATCAGTATGCCAATGACCGGCAGAATATCCGAGAGCTTGCCAAGGACTTAAACTCTCAGGTATATTTTATTCTCTGCCAATGCCCTGAGGCAGAGATGAAGAGAAGAATGAATCTGAGGGAGAAGGATCCTGCTGCAGTTTCTGACGGCCGTTGGGAGATTTACCTGAAACAGAAACAACGGTTCCAAGCACCGGACGAGCTTTCAGACTCTGAATTGATTATTCTTGATACGAAAGCCTCTGTAGAGGAGTTACTGGAAAAGCTGGAAGAAAAATTGCCATAACCTAATTTTATACTTACCAAAAATAAATTTGAGGTAATTATTGTGTACACCAGAATCTATATACTGAGATTCCCCAAGGACATAGTCGACCAACCCATCATCTGTCAGTTGGTCAAACAGTTTGACGTGGAATTTAATATCCTGAAGGCGACAATTCTCCCCCAGCATGAAGGGGTAATGATATTGGAGTTACGGGGACATAAAGATAACATCAAAAAAGGCCTCAGTTATCTCAAGGGATTGGATGTTAAATCGGAAAGTATTGCCACATCCATTCACCGTGATGACGAAAAATGTTTCCAGTGCGGCGCCTGTACTGGGATCTGTCCGACAGGAGCCCTTGCGCTCAAGCGCCCCGAGATGGCTGTCATTTTTGATCCTGAAAAATGCAGCGGCTGCGGCCTCTGCGTCACAGTTTGTCCTGTTAAAGCAATGGAGGTTTCACTGGACAAAACCAGCAGTTTCAGCGAAACCGTTTTCGAAATTCATTGATATTTTTTAGAAGTAGAAAAAGTAAAAAAGCCGCGTGGATCACTTGATTCCATGCGGCTTTTGTCTTGTCTTCCCTGCCCATGGGCCGACAGGCAGATGGAGTGAGCAGTAATTTTTACTCCTCTTCAGGTGTAAGCTTTTCCCAATCAGGCAACTTTTTGGGGAGCCAGCCAAACATGCTCCTGCCAGGTGGGTTGCCATTTTTCAGGTCATCCAGCAGCGTTGCCGCTTTTAGAGAAATTGTCGATTCGGGATACTGTTTCAGGAGATATTCAAGACGCGCTTCAGCCTCCCCATACCCTCCTGTTCTCTCATAAAAACTCGCCACATAATATTCATGATTGGCCAGAAAATTCCTTGCCGCCTTTACCCTGGCCGTCGTCTCATCCTGGTATGGTGAATTTGGGAAAGCACGCAACAGTCTTGAAAATGAATAGATAGAGTTGACAGCATTGGAAACATCCCGATCAATTGTGTCTATCTGTTTATAATAACTCATGGCTATTTGAAACATAACATACGGAATAGCCTCGTTGGTAGGATGGCGTTCCTCAAAATCCACATACTGCAACAATGCCTCTTCGTAATTTTCCATATAAAAAGCACTGTCAGCAGCCTTGAGTTCAGCGAGCAGACTGTATTCGCTGAACGGATAACGGCTCAACAACGTTTCAAAGGATTCTTTAGCCTTATTGTATTTGCCATGTTCATAATAATCCAACCCCTTAATGGCAAGGGATTCAACGGATTCCGGCGTTTTTGCACGGAAGCCAAGCGAAGAATAAAATTTGTCCTTGGAGCAGCCCGTTAGCGGCAACAGTAGAAAAAATACCATGGGGCAGATAAATAAATATTTGTGCTTCAACAAAAGAGTCTTCATTGTCCTTAATCCCATTCGTACAAATAATGTTCAGCAGCTATGGCTGCGACTGCTCCTTCACCGGCAGCATTTATAACCTGCCGCACCCTCTTGCTTCGTATGTCCCCCGCTGCCATAACCCCGTCCACCCTGGTGCGCATCTCATTGTCAGTTATAACAAAACCAAACTCATCTGCACCCAGTTGCTCTAAAGGAAGTATTTCATTGTTAGGGATGGTGCCGATAAGGATGAAAACACCGCTGGCTGCAATTTCTCTTTCCTCGCCGTTATTGTCGCGTATCCTCACCCGTTCAACTTCTTTTTCCCCTTCAATGGCAACCACATTGGAATTCCAGATAAATTCTACCCGTTCATTGGCAAAGGCTTTTTCCTGCAGCACCTTTGTAGCCCTCAGTTCATCCCGTCTATGGATCACGGTCACTTTACTGGCAAATTTTGTCAGAAAGTCCGCCTCCTGGATAGCTGTATCGCCTCCACCCACTACAAGTATTTCCTGGTCCCTGAAGAAAGGGCCATCACAGGTGGCACAGAAGGAAACCCCCTTGCCGGTGAATTCCTGCTCGCCTGGTATGCCAATTTTATTGGGACGGGCGCCGGTACAAATGATCAATGCCTGACAGGTCAACTCCTCGCCACTTTCAAAGATAAGTTTTTTCTTTGCTTCAGTAAGCTCGACTTTGACCACATTTGCATTTTTTGTTTCAAGCTCAAAACGTTTAGCCTGGGCAGCCATTTTTTCAATCAGGTCAAACCCTGACAGCCCTTCCGGAAAGCCTGGATAATTGTCAATCCAGTCTGTGACAAGTACCTGGCCTCCCACAACGCCTTTTTCAACCAGAATGACTTGCAAGCGATCCCTGGCAGCATACAAGCCCGCTGTCAAACCTGCCGGACCACCTCCGAGAATAATGAGTTGATGGTGGGTATTTGCCATTACGTGAGATTTTGGATGGTGAACGCAAGTTCTTTTTATAATGCCTTATTAAGCATCGCAACCAGCTGAGTCTTGCCTACTGCTCCTGTAACCTGGTCGACGATCTCACCACCTTTGAAAAGTATGAGGGTTGGGATTGCCCTGATACTATATTTTCCCGGAGTTGTTGGATTGTCATCGACGTTCATTTTGGTGATTTGCACCTTACCGGCATATTCATCGGCAAGCTCTTCAATCACAGGACCGATAGCCTTACAGGGCCCACACCAGGGTGCCCAGAAATCTACCAGACTTGGCACGTCCCCTTTTAAGACATACTCGTCAAACTCTGCATCAGTGAGGTGTTTTACATTTTCTCCTGCCATGTTCACGACTCCTATTATTTCATTTTATAATTCAAATGTTATCTAGCCTGCCTGAGAGAAGGCATCTTACCGACTGAACCTGCTTATGACAAGGAAAAATTCTAGCCCGCATTTCTCACGAACATTTCAGCATTTAACAGTGAATGGCAGCAATCCGGTGGCATAGAAGATGGTATACGGGATATTGACAG
>JBDLJI010000226.1:0-4198 GCA_039714455.1 Thermodesulfobacteriota bacterium | reverse complement strand
AAATCATGCTTTTCGGCATATGCCAGATTTGTATTAAGATTATATGGGGTTATCGAACAGGATGGTTGGTTTTAAAAAAATGTTAGTAAAAAGCCAGGTCCTAATTTCTCCAAATAGCTCCATTTTTCTCCCAAAATCTAATTTATACGTTTTTTTTTAAAAAAATTTGAATAAATTAGATTTGTTCTTTTACAGGATAACAAAATGCCACTTTGTGGTACCAGTCGCTATACTTCTGAAAAAGTGCACCTTTTTGCATATGATGCATCAGATTGATAGGCAAATTAGCCTTTCCTCATATACCCTTTTGGATTTTCCGAGCACCCACTTCACCAGAGGATAGGTAAATGTACTCATTCATTTTATTGTCGATCTGTGGCCCGGGCAAAAGTAAAAACCTCCACATCAGCTGCCTTATTTTTTAAAAGAATCCTGGCACACTCATTCACGGTGGAACCGGTGGTAAAAACATCATCCACCAGAAGAATTTTTTTATTTTTTATCTTCTCCGGATTTTTTATCCTGAAAGCATTTTTGACATTCCTTCTTCGCTCTGCACCGTTTAAACCTGTTTGGGGAAGGGTCCATTGGTGCCGCTCCAAAACATGGGGATCAATTCTCTCTTTAATCTTTGGAAATAATTTCCTGCAGAGCACCAGAGCCTGGTTAAAGCCTCTCTTGCGCAACCGCTTTGGGTGGAGCGGCACTGGAAGAATAAATTCCGGTTCCGGCAGGGGGTGATGCAGATAATATTGTCGCGTCAAGGCAGCAAAGGTTTCAAGGCCGTGCATTTTTCCATTGTACTTAAAGATCCTGACAGCCTCCGCCACTGGCGCCTGATAACATACAACAGCACGTGCCTGGGTGAAGTGCCACTCATGCTTGAGGCAATAGCCGCAGAGATGACTCTCTCCCACACTATTATCAAACGGTTTACCGCAGGTCGTGCAGAATGGTTCCTGAATAAAACGAACATTCTGTAGACATGCTTGGCAGTAAGAAGTATCCCGGCACCCTTGCAGTCCAGCACCACAGGCAAGGCAGCGCTCCGGGAGAAGAATATCACGGAGGGCCGTCCAGAGTTCTGCTCTGAAAATCTTTCTCATTTTATCCAAGGTTATTGATACGTACATTGATAAATGCTTAACGTCGCAGCGCTCGGTTTCTTTCATTTACTTAAATGGCATATCATAATTGCAATCCCGGACTGTATGTGATAATTCTTGCTGCTTTTCCGGTACAGATGTATAGCTTTTACGTAACGATTACAATAATAGAAAACTGACAGCTTTTTGACTTAACAATTAGCACTACAAAATATTCCTGATCCCATTATCTAACTGACTTTATAAATAAGGAAAGGACATGACAGCACAAACCATTATATATACAGAAATCGATGAAGCCCCCGCCCTGGCAACCTATTCCCTGCTTCCAATCCTTCAGGCCTATACAAAGGGCTCCGGAATCGTCTTTGCAAAAAAGAATATCTCCCTGGCCGGCAGAATCATTGCAAACTTTCCGGAATCCCTGACCGAAAGCCAGCAAATCCCGGATTTGCTGGCTGAACTCGGTGACCTTGTCAAGCTGGCGCAGACCAATATCATCAAACTGCCAAACATCAGTGCTTCCATTCCTCAATTGAAAGCGGCAATCAAAGAGCTGCAGGAAAAAGGCTACTCAATTCCTGACTATCCTGAGGAGCCCAAAACTGATGCCGAAGAGAAACTGCAGGCACGCTATGCCACGGTGCTCGGCAGTGCCGTAAACCCGGTCTTAAGAGAAGGAAACTCTGACCGACGGGCAGCTCCATCAGTTAAAATGTTCGGCCGCAAAAACCCGCATCGTTTGATGAAGGAGTGGCCTCTGGGATCAAAATCACGTGTCGCACACATGACAGGCGGAGATTTCTACGCCAGTGAAAAATCCACTACGGTCAGTGATGCTTGCGAGGCGCAGATTGAGTTTGTCGGTGACGATGGACAGAGAACCGTGCTCAAGGAAAAAATCGATCTGAAGGCCGGAGAGGTTCTTGACAGTTCGGTCATGAATGTCCGTTCCCTGCATAAATTCTTTGAGGAACAGATTGAAGAAGCCCTAAATGACGGAGTCCTGCTGTCGTTGCACCTCAAGGCGACAATGATGAAAGTCTCGGACCCGATCATGTTCGGTCACTGTGTTGCTGTTTTCTACAAAGAAGTTTTCGAAAAACATGCTGCGCTCATTGAAGAGTTGGGGGTTAATGTCAACAATGGCCTGGGAGATCTCTACACTAAACTCCAGAGCCTGCCGGAATCGCAAAAGGCAGAGATAGAAGCGGACATTGAAGCTGTTTATCAAACACACCCGAAACTGGCCATGGTTGACTCCAGCAAGGGCATCACCAACCTGCATGTCCCCAACAACGTCATTATCGATGCATCCATGCCTGTCGTCATCCGTGACGGCGGCAGAATGTGGGGGCCGGACGATCGGCTCCACGACTGCATCGCCATGGTGCCTGACAGGTGTTATGCGACAATTTACCAGGAGGTCATTGAGGACTGTAAAAAACATGGGGCTTTTGATCCTGCCACCATGGGAAGTGTCTCCAATGTCGGCTTGATGGCGCAAAAGGCAGAGGAATACGGGTCCCACGACAAGACATTTACGGCCCCGGCTAAAGGCACGATCCGCATTGTTGACAACTCCGGCATAACCCTTTTGGAGCAGCATGTGGAAGAAGGTGATATCTTCAGGTCATGCCAGACAAAGGATGCACCAATTATGGACTGGGTCAAGCTGGCGGTGACCAGGGCCAGGGCGACAGTTACCCCGGCAATCTTCTGGCTCGATGAGAACAGAGGCCATGATGCCGAGATTATTACAAAGGTCAAAGCCTATCTGCCCGAACACAATACATCCGGCCTGGATATCCGTATCATGCAGCCGGTGGAAGCAATGCGCATCTCACTGGCCAGGATCAGAGAGGGGGAAGATACCATTGCGGTGACCGGCAATGTCCTGCGTGATTATCTCACCGACCTGTTCCCGATCCTTGAGTTGGGCACCAGTGCCAAAATGCTGTCAATTGTACCGCTTATGAACGGTGGGGGGTTGTTTGAGACCGGGGCAGGCGGCTCGGCTCCCAAGCATGTCCAGCAGTTTCTCCAGGAAGGCCATCTGCGCTGGGACTCCCTTGGCGAATTCTGCGCCCTTGTCCCTTCGTTCGAGCATATTTACAGTACATTCAACAATGAAAAGGCCCGGATTTTTGCGCAGACCCTTGACCGGGCAATAGGCCGGTTTCTGGAAAACGAGAAGTCGCCTTCCCGCAAGGTGCATGAGTTGGATACCCGTGGCAGCCATTTCTATCTGGCACTATACTGGGCACAGACTCTGGCTGAACAGGACAGGGACAGCGACCTGCAGGCACGCTTTGCTGAAGTGGCACAGAAGCTTGGTGAAAATGAAGAAAAAATTATTGGAGAGTTCAATGGCGCCCAGGGCCAGCCCGCTGATATTGGTGGTTATTATTGGCCGGACCACGTTAAGACGGCCCAGGCGATGCGGGCCAGCGCAACGTTTAATGCCATAGTGGACGGACTTTAACCTAACCTTCAATCAACTGCAGCAGTTCCTCGGTTTTGGCCTCCATCAGGGCATGATCACCGCGGCTTTCGACATTCAATCGCAGAAGCGGCTCGGTATTTGATTTCCGCACATTAAAACGGTAGGTATTGCAGGAAATACTTAAACCATCAGTGTAGTCTTTTTCACACGGTGTTTCGTTGTACAGATTTTCAATACGCGCCAGCACTGCATCAGGGTCATCTACCACCCGGTTGATCTCGCCGCTCACAGGAAAACGTTTCATGCGTTCTGCAAGCATTTCTGAAAGTGTCATTTTTGTCCGGCTCATAAGCTGCCAGGCAAGTAACCAGGGAATCATACCGGAGTCGCAGTAATTAAAATCCCTGAAATAATGGTGCCCTGACATTTCACCGCCATAGAGAGCATTCACAGCTCTCATCTTATCCTTTATAAAGGCATGCCCGGTTCTGGCCATCACTGGCACATGCCCCTCCCTGCTAACAATTTCCCTTGTATTCCAGACCAGCCTGGGGTCATGAATTATTTTCTGCGGCTCACTTCTCCCGCGCAACATAGCCTGGGCAAGCAAACCCACCAGGTAATATCCTTCTACAAAAGCACCCCT
>JBDLJI010000225.1:0-4206 GCA_039714455.1 Thermodesulfobacteriota bacterium | reverse complement strand
TTAAAAGCCTGACCAAGTCATTGAACAATATCAGATATTATCTTTAATCAAAACTCAACATGTCCACTGTACATCTTGATGCTTTAGGGATCATTCTCAAGTCCACACGCATAGACAGGCAGGTGGACTTTTTGAAAACCTTAGAGAACGATCATTATAATTACTGACCATAGTATGGCACTTGCAAAGAAATGGATGGCCAGATGTTGGATTGAGATCATTTCTTTTCTATCTCCATCTACATGAATTACTCTTGCCAAAAGCCAGATTAATAAATGATATAGTTTGCCAAATGATAACTATTTCCAAAAACAACATAGTTTCAATGATATACCTGCAAAAAACGCACCAATATTCATTAACCCCAACTGTATTTTGTATTTCTATAGTTCTTTCAGACGATTACTTTCCTGTACCGATTTTGAAACCAAATCTGCGATAATGTAAATTTTTTGATTTTGTGGTGATTTAGCTAGAAAGGGTTGGGGGAAGTGCCACAATATGGTGGGTTTGGTAGGGTGTACTGAAACTGCAGATGTCTTGCCAACATCTGCAGTTTTCACTCTATCAAAAAGAATCAAGATGTACAGTGGATATATTGAATTGCTTTTAGTCTTATCCTCACGCTAATCCACCGATTTTCACACTCATACCAGATCCCTCTCAACAGCCCTCGGCACTTCAGCCCTGGGGCTTTTCTATTCCCCATTCAAAGGAGACACACCATGACCCATCAAGATATCATCGCACACCTATGCCAACTCCAACCTCATCGGGTAATCCATGAGATCACAACAGAAAACATCATCTCCGCCATTGTACGGCGTATGGGAGAAGAGGCCCTGGAACTGTCGGCGGAAGATCTGGAGCTTGCCGGGGAGGAAGTGAAGACCGCAATCGAGCATCACCTGGACGAACGGGATTTCATTGAGATCGGCCTGGATAGCTGGGAGATCATCAGGAATATGTAACCTCAACACCAAAGGAGTTACAATGGCGAAGAAAAAATCTAAAATGAGTAAGCTTATACTGAACATCATAATATTCCTAATGGTGGCCGGATTTGTGGCCAAATTCCTCCCCTATATCATGTTTTTCTTGATTCTCTCGATCAGCATTAACCTCTCACAATGGTTGTCTAAATGAAACTGATACAGTCTGACCTTTCTCAACCCCCCAAAATTCTGTAACCTCCGCACACGATAAATTGACCATCTTATATGAAGGAGAAACGAATACATTTCCTACTCGAAATCCATGTAAGCTGACCTCGGCTCGACTCTTTTCCGGCCACCGGGAGCCGAAAAAGGCGGCGAAGCAGGTGAAGGTGGCGAATCTGCCTTGCCCTGGAAGGTTTGCCGCTGCTGGGGTGTCGCCGGTTTCACCACCTTTACCACCTTTTTTCCGAACCAGATCCCCAGTATGAAGTCCTCCTGGATGAAGTGGGAAAAGTGGATTTTTCCAGAGGGAGGGGGTAGCCCAAAAAAAAATAGGTATGGGAGCCCTTTTCCCTCAGGCTGGGGAGGGGGTAGTGTTTTTCCCACTTTTGCCACTTCTCGGCAAACGGCCCCAGAGCAAATTTTCGCCCCGGCCATCACTTGCACTACAGGGGAGCCCCGAACGCACCACAGCGGGCACTCTGGGCACCACTGGACTGCGGTTTCCACCCTGCCCCGGCACGGTCAGCGGGACCAACCCCTCGAAATGGAAGCAAAATCAAAACTATGGATACAAAAAAAAATATGCTGCCCTATGCGGGGCCAGCAAAAAATATACAAGGAACAATACCATGCCTATAGTCACACTTTCTGCAAATTCTGTAAACAAAGCTGTATGCCCTGAAGCCGTTCGTCCAGATCCACAAGGCATGGGACAACGCCAGGGTCGCCGCCGGACTGCCCGACGTTCGGATGCATGATTTGCGTCATAGCATGGCTTCAAACATGGTCAATTCAGGAAGGTCCATATATGAGGTCGCCAAGGTCCTTGGACACAGCCAGCTGAAGACAACCCAACGCTACGCTCATCTCTCTCAGGAGACATTGCTGGAGGCAGTTGATGCAGCAGCCGAGGCCACGGGTACTGACTGGGGTCAGTAACGGATGGAATAGAAAGAAGGACTCACCGCGCCACCCTTCTCAGGAGTTCTATGGGGAGGGTGGTTTTGATGGGAATATTGGGTCAGTAATTTGATATCTGAAAAATTTAATTACCTGTCAAACTATCAAGCACTCCAGGCCAGTTTTTATCTGCTTTTTTAATATTGCCTAACTTGTCCTTAGCCCATCTCTTCTGGATCTTCTTATTAAAATTGAGATATAATTTTCCATTAACTATATCCCAAGCATATGGATCAATATCAGCCGTATAGCCACGACTCATTGCCCATGCTCAGTACCCACCATATTGTGGGGCATATTTCTCAGGATTATTTTTAAAGAGTTCCAGGTGATCTGCATTAACGAAGTACCATTTGGCATTTATCCACTCATACTGTAACTCCTTTTTTCCCAATGTCGGTTCATCCATAGTAAAATAGGCCACCGTGTCATAGCCTTTGATAGCAGCACCGTCATAGTTGGTGTTGATTTGACCGGCTATTGCCGTCCCCAGGTAAACCATGAATAAACCGAGAACTAAAATAATTATCCTTGCATTCACTCTCATGCCATACCTCCCTTTTTTCCTATAGAATATCAAAAAAATATGGAATATATACAATTCAGGAACAGCCCAACAATCTATTCAAATAAGCCTGCAAACTTACCATACCCCATTGCAGCAAGCTGATCAGCAGGTATAAACTTCAATGCCGCAGAATTTATGCAATAGCGCAGGCCGGTTGGCTCAGGGCCATCCCCAAAAACATGCCCTAAGTGAGAATCAGCCTCCTTGCTCCGCACTTCGGTCCTGACTGAAAATAACTTTCTATCAATTTTTTCTACAATATTTTCATCGACTAACGGTTTACTGAAACTGGGCCAACCTGTGCCTGAATTATATTTGTCATTTGAGCTGAACAATGGCTCTCCGGAAACGATATCAACATAGATGCCCGGCTTCTTATTGTCCCAGTATTCGTTATCAAAGGGCGGCTCAGTACCATCTTGCTGGGTCACCTTGTATTGCATGGCGGTAAGCCTTTTCTTCAGGTCTTTTTTTGACTCTTTCATCATCTTGCCTTCATCTTTCCAAATCTTATCTAGAAACTGATCTCGCCCTGATCTGCTCCTGTAAAATTTATAGCGGATCGGGTTTTCTTTGTAATAATCCTGGTGGTATTCTTCTGCCGGATAAAACTGGGGAGCCGGCATGATCGGGGTGACAATCGGTTTGTCAAATACGCCTTTTTTGTTCAGGTCAGCCTTAGAGATTTCTGCCAGTTTCATCTGATCTTCATTATGGTAGAAGATGCCGGTTGAATAAGCTTTTCCCCGGTCAACAAACTGGCCGTCTGGGTCGGTCGGATCAATCTGGCGCCAAAAAACTTCAAGGAGTTTCTTATAGGAGACCATGGCGGGATAATAGAGTATTTCAACCACCTCGATATGACCGTATGCCGCATAGTTCTGGTACGTGGGGTTCTTGTTTGTTCCGCCCGCATACCCGGAAGTGACCGAGGCAACACCGGGCAATACTTCAAAAGGCTTTTCCATGCACCAGAAGCAACCGCCAGCAAAGGTTGCCTTTTCAAGTTTAGAATTTGTCATTTCATTGGTTTCACCGGCCCCCGGTTGGCCAAGAGTCATGAAACCAAGAAAAGAAACAAACGATAATAGCAGAAAAATTATTATAAGTTTCATTGTGTTACCTCCTGATCTGTATCTCGCACTTTGCCATACTTTTTATGAATAAAAAACTTTCCATTTCTTATTAACAGGTTATACCTTTACAATATGAATCCCCTGTGAAGGCGTCTTAAAGGAAAGTTAAAGATTTGGTAAAGATTGCAGGAATATTATGAAAGGAAGTGCTTACTGCTTGATTTAAGGCAGCTTTGCCAATATCTTCTTTAATGTAAACTTCCTGCGCATGGCATAGAAAAGGATATTATTGTGAATGATCCTGAAAAGACGATTCTCATAGTTGAAGACGACCAAAAGACCTCCTCACTTGTCGCCATTTACCTGGAGAAAGAGGGTTTCAAGGCAGTCATTGCCGAAGATGGTTTTAATGCCATTGAGATAGTGAAGAAACAGCCGCCCG
>JBDLJI010000224.1:0-4223 GCA_039714455.1 Thermodesulfobacteriota bacterium | reverse complement strand
CCAACCTTGGAATAACAATGCTAAACAGGTATGTCCAGACGGCAAAGCCGCTGAACTCTGACCTTGCCCTGAGGGCAAGGATTTCTACACTAGATTAAACAATTAAAAACATAAAATAAAAAAAGGAATCTTCTACTTTGATAAAAAAACCGACTTCTAACAATGTCTATTCTATTTTGCAATATTACTTGAACCCTTGTGTCAATCGTCAGCAGTTTCGTTTGCTGACAAACCTTACCCTTAATGCCTTTTCTAGGCAGTATAAATCAAATTTCCTCTCAAGGAGCAATAGTGCTACCATAATCGCTCACTATTTCTTCATCCAACCCTGCAGTGCGGCAACAATCTTCTCGGCCTGTTTGCTGCTGGAAATATTAAATTTTGATTTCTGCATATATTCACCATGGACTTTCTGGTATCTCCGGATTGCATAGCTGTCATCACTATATTCCTCTTTTCGTTTATCCCATTGCTGATACCTGAAAAGGATTGTGGTCCAGGCCCCTTTGGAAAGAATCTCCTTGTCCAGTTCCTTGACAATTAAAATTCCGTCTTCTTCATAATCCATTGTGATATCATCGACATCTGAAGCCATGCTGTTCTCCTGAAAATGTTTTTAATATATCAATCATCCTTCTCCTTGTAAATCGGCACGATACAATACAAGGAAAGGTCCAATAGAGCAATGTTAAGATTTTTTTCTTCTAATAAACTTGTCTATTTCCAGGCCTATGAAACCTGGCAGCAGGCAGATCAATATATAGGGCCACCACTTCATTGGGAATGGTGCAGTTTTAAACAGTGCATTTGCAGCCGGGAAAAAGGTAGGGACCAGCCTAGTAGTTAAGCTGACCATCACTCCTAGCCAGAGCCATTTGTTCGTAAAGGGACTGAAAGTAAAGGCTGACTTGTGAACCGCACGAGCACTGAAAACAAAGCCAAAATGAGCCATGAGCACTGCCCAAAATGCAGCTGTCTGCGCCTGGGTAAGCAGAAGCGGGTTAATTATTTCAATTCCTGATACTGCTGCATTTCCGAAATAATAATATATAACAAAACCGCAGGCGGCAATGATTGTGCCCATGATTATGACCCGCTGAATAAAAAGTGCATCAACAATTTTTTTACCATGTTCACGGGGAGGGCCGGACAGCAATCCAAGGGTCTTTTTTTCCATAATGAGAGGCATGGTGAGAAAGACTGAATCAAGCAGGTTGACCCACAGGATCTGCACCGGTTCAAGGGGCAGCCGGGCAGCAAATATCGGTATCAAAGGAGCCATGAGCACTGCGCCCATGACCAAAAAAGCCTGCCCAGCATTTGTGGGCAGTGTGTATAGAATTGCCCTTTCCAGGTTGTTCCAAGTATGACGGCCTTCCTCAACAGCTTTGACGATGGTGGCAAAGTTGTCATCTGTCAGGATCATGTCAGAGGCTTCCTTGCTTACCTCGGTGCCGGTTATACCCATGGCAACCCCGATATCAGCTGCTTTAAGGGCCGGGGCATCATTCACACCATCACCGGTCATGGCAACTATGTGCCCCCGTTTCTGGAATTGTCTGGCAATCCTCAGCTTGTGTTCCGGGGCCACCCTGGCAAAAACAGAGACGGATTCAACCAGCTCGTACAGGTCATCGTCTGTCAGTTCGTCGATCTGTTCCCCGGTTAGCAGGCAGGAATGATCCTCTGGAACAATACCTAGTTTTCTGGCAATGGCCAGTGCTGTCATGCCGTGGTCGCCTGTTATCATTACGGGCCTGATCCCGGCCTGCTTGCACATTGCCACGGCCTCGATCACTTCCGGACGCGGCGGGTCAATCATCCCTTTCAAGCCTAGGAAAGTTAAATCCTGTATATCTTCTGCTGACAGGGTGGTTTTATCTTTTGGTACTATTTTATGGGCCATGCCGAGGACCCGCAGAGCATTCCCAGCCATTTCTTCAGCAGCCCTGATAATTTCTTCCCTCTGCAATGGTCCGCAACGATCATCATAAAGTTGGGAGTTACAGAGGGAGATAATCTTTTCAGGCGATCCTTTTACAAATATTATGTTTTCTTCAATGTCTTCATGCAGGGTGGCCATGAACATCGATTCCGAATTAAAGGGAATCTCGTCAAGCAGTTTCAGGGTTGCTAGTTTCCCTCCTTTCATGGCAGAAACGATTAGAGCGCCCTCAGTTGGATCACCGATAATGTGATAAAACCCGTTTTTTTCTACCAGTTTTGAGGAATTGCAGAGATATCCTGCAAGCAGTGTTTCCCGCAGCGAATAGCTCATGTCCTGGTACTCGATCCTGCTACCTTCAAGCATATAATGACCTTTGGGTTCATAGCCGATGCCAACAACATTATAAATTTTGCCACCGGAATATACCTTCTGAACGGTCATTTCGTTTTTTGTCAGAGTACCTGTCTTATCAGAGCAGATTACTGTTGTCGATCCTAGGGTCTCGGCCGCCGGCAGTCTTCGGGTGAGAGCCTTGTTAGCTGCCATAACGGAAGCTGAAAGTGCCAGTGTGGCCGTAATAATCATTGGGAGCATTTCTGGTATGGCAGCAACTATCAAAGACACAGAAGCCAGGAAACTGTATACAGGTTCATATCCGAAAATATTACCAAGTAAAAAATTGACGCTGCCGATGCCGACTATTGCAAGAACCAGAGTACGGGTGAATTCACGGATCTTTTTCTGTAGGGGGGTTTCAACCATGTCGGTTGTTTTAACTAGGGCAGCGATTTTACCGAATTCTGTCTGCTCGCTGGTTGCGACCACTATACCTCTGACAATGCCACGGGTGAGAAAAGTGCCACTGAAAGCCATGCATTTGCGGTCGCCAAGCTGAATGTTATCCTTATCCTGCGCATCGCTGTTCTTGTTAACAGGAACAGACTCACCGGTCAGGGTTGATTCATCGGCATAGGCATTACGGGCTGTAAAAATTCGCATGTCTGCCGGTATTCTATCTCCCTCGTCCAGCACTACGATATCGCCGGGTACTATGTCGCGAGATGGGACAACATGTTCCATGTTGTCCCGAAGCACTTTGGTTTCGGTCACTATCATACTCTGCAATGCTTCTAGAGCCCTCTCCGCCTTTCCTTCCTGAATGAAACCCAGGATTGTATTCAGGATCACCACACCAATAATGACTATCGTATCGGCCCACATTTCTTTGCCTAAAATGGACAGAAAAGCAGTAATTGTGGCAGCAGCCAGCAAAATATAAACTAGGGGGTTGTGAAACTGTCTCAGGAATCGTACAAGTGCGCTTGGCTTGGCTACTCTTAACTCATTAAAGCCAAACCTTTTCAGACGCTGCATTGATTCAACTTTAGTCAAGCCCTGCGGCGAAGATTGCAGTCTTTCAAATACAGTTTCTGGTTCAATCCTATGCCAGTCGGTTTCCTTATGATCCATAAAATTTAACTATCTTGCCAGAATGTTGACTGAAAATTTGGAACTAGAATTGAAGTTTTAATAGACAATAAAAACAACCTCTCCAGTAAATTGTTAAACCAGATGGGCAAAAGCATCTTTTATTTCCGGAAATTCAAAAACAAAGCCTTTCTTAAGCAGTTTTCCGGGGATAACCTTCTGCCCCTTGACAAATACATCACTGAATTCACCCAGGAAACCCTTAAGTAGAAAAGCAGGTACAGGTGGTAGAATAACAGGCCTGTGCAATGCCCTGCCAAGAGCCTTTGTCATTTCCCTGTTGGTGACCGGATGCGGTGATGTACAATTGACAGGCCCTGAGATTGTTTCGTTTTCCATCAGGTATAAAAAAATATTTACCAGATCAGGGAGGGAAACCCAGGAAAACCATTGTTTCCCGGACCCCAGGGGACTTCCAATGCCCCACTTGAATACGGCAAGCATTTTGCTTAACGCCCCGCCATCTTTGCCAAGAATCACCCCAATACGGCAGAGAACAACTCGAGCTCCATTCTCCTCTGCCTTTATTGCTTCAGTTTCCCAAGCATTGACAACCGTGGCCAGGAAATCATCCCCCGGTGCACCGCTTTCATCAAGTTCTTCATCATCCCTGAAACCATAATACCCCACTGCAGAGCCACTTAAAAGAGTAATTTCTTTATCTGCATGCTTTGCAATTGCATCAACGATATTGCGTGTTGTGAGAATGCGGCTTTTGTAGATTGCTTCTTTGTTCCCGGTATTCCAGGGTCGAAAAATAGAGGCTCCGGCAAGGTTGATAACCACA
>JBDLJI010000223.1:0-4224 GCA_039714455.1 Thermodesulfobacteriota bacterium | reverse complement strand
ATAATCCGTAAATACAAAAAGAAATGCCGAGCTTAAAAGCAGGCAGAAGAGATTTAAGGCCAGGAAGCGACCGAATTGCTTTGCGGTTTTCTTTTTTGCCTCAAATGTCCAGAGTTTGTTCCAGGTGAAACTATTGATTATTCCAGCACTATAGCCGACGATATTGGCTAAGGTGGCATCCAGGGATGCGGCACCTGCCTGGAGAACAATATTTTCCAGATTCCTGCCGGCCTGGCCCAGAAGGCTATAAAAAATGGCTGACAACTTCCAGTAGTTATAAAAAAGATAGAATACCACAAAACTGACAATAAAGTTTGAAAAACCGACAACGATAAATTTGCTGAACTGTTTGAGATTGGATGAAGATACTGCAAATTTATACGATTGCTGCATATCTTTTGGCTTACTATAACCTTTCAGTCGCAACCTGTTTGTCACGCACGAAATTATTCATGCCCGCCTGTTCTGCAATAAGGTATCGCGGCCTTTGCCTGACCTCTACAAGAATGCGCCCGATATATTCTCCGACAATACCCAGCAGGATGAACAATATCCCGAACAGAAAGGAAATAATGGAAACTGCAGAGGCCCAGCCGGGAACTGCAGAGTTGGTGAAAATCTTTACTCCTATGGCATAGATGATCTCGGCAAAGGCAATGAGGCTGGTAACAAAACCGAGGAATATCCCAAGCCGCAGGGGGACAATAGAAAAAGAGGTGATGCCGTTCCAGGCCAACCTCATCATTTTTTTCAGGGAGTATTTGCTCGTTCCGCTGAACCGCTCATTGCTGGTGTAAGGTACCGTTGTTGAACCATAGCCTACCCAGCGGACAATCCCCCGAAAGAATAAACCTTCCTCGCTGAGTTCGAGGATTTCCCTCACTACCTGGCGATCCAAAAGCCGAAAATCTGCCATACCGCCCTCAATCTCCACTCCACTCAGGTATGAGAAAATCTTGTAATACAACTTTGAGGTTATTTTTTTAAATAATGACAGTGAAGGAGGATCAAGCCTCCTGGTATGCACTATCATATTGCCGCGGCGCCATTCATTTACAAGCTCTGGAATAACAGCCACCGGATGCTGCAGATCGCCATCCATGGAAATTACCGCATCTCCCTTGGCGTTTGCCAGACCGGCAAGCAGGGCATACTGATGGCCGAAGTTCCTTGAAAGGCGCAGCCCCTTGACAAGATTATTTTCCTTATGGAGTGACTCTATGGTCTCCCAAGTCTGATCAGAGGATCCGTCATCAACAAAAACTATTTCACATTCCAATTCAAGGGATTCCAGGACTTCATCAAGTTCCCTTAATAACTGCCTCAAATTTCCTTCTTCGTTATAAACCGGAATAACTATTGATAGGATATGGAAACTGGAGCTGGGAGTTTGGGGCTGCTCTTCTTTGCTGTTGGGCATGTTTTCCTCAACAAAATTGTTGAACTCCTTTTTATTATTCCTTTGAGGCATAAAATGCCAAGGAAATTTATATCCAAGCTACTATACCCAATAGTCAACTGAAATAAAACCTTTTTTTAATAACAAAATTAATAGGTTAAATACTTTATGCCCAACTTATGACCTGCCAGGACTGCGTTGTATTTATTTTTTCAAATGATACCGGGCGGTTGTTTCAAGAAAATCGAGAAGAATATCACCGCTTGATTGAATTTGTTCAAAGATATTTAAGACCTCATCGTAATTCTTCTCATGCATCAGCGAGATGATCCCGACCACGGCAAGATATTTCATCTGCAGCGGATCCCTTTCTGTGTCAAGCAGAATCGATGCTTTTTCCTTCATTACCGAGAAATCCCGGTTCGTGACAGCCTGGTAGAGATCAACCCAGTCGTGAATGATATTCGGAAAAGACGAATAGCCTTCAGTTGCCCTGATATCGTCCCAGATAAAGTCAAGCTCACCTGGCGCCACGTAAGGCGTTGTTTTTTCGGCAAAGGAATGTAGGGCCGGGAGCCAGTTATAGACGATTTCATCATAATTCTGTAAATGTTTAATGGTCATCAGTGCTTTGACCTGGCGTACAGAGTCGATCTGGAAATATTGATTTGACGTTTGTTCATATAATGTCTGCCGATAAAATCGTTTAATATCGTCTGCTGCAAGAGCCATCCGGGTAAAATAAAACGATGGGTCCGTTTTGCTCAGATGGGTATATGATATATTTTTCTTGCTTAAAATAGCCATTGCCGGTGCCTTGTAATTCCAGAGTATTTCAAATTCATAAATTTTTATTCTTTTAAACCGTGCCTTGATTGCCAGATTATCCACAACAGGATAATAGTCGGAATTGGCCCTGATGTCTGAGAGTAAAAAGAGCGGATGAATGACATCCTTATTACCGACGTTGCGAACCAGGATATCCTGGATGTTTTTTAATTGAATTTTTCCCAGTTCAGCTGCCGTTGCCGGAATGTTAAAAATCTTGTCAGATGGTTCCGGGACATTGCCGTTTTTAGTGGCAACAATTAACAGATTAGTATTGCTCGTCATGTAGAGAGCATAGTCGGCAAATTGCGAAGACAGGGCCTTGATGATGGAGGACAGTGTTTCCAGGTCCAGTTCGTAAAGATGGATCCATTGCAGAAAAATTCCATCTGGATTCAGGCTGTTGTTGATCAGGTTATAAAATTCTTGGGAATAGAGAGAAGAGACACCGCTTACCCACGGGTTTGACGGTTCGGAGGTGATGATATCGTATTTTCTCCTGTTCCTGACAAAAAAAGTTTTGGCATCTTCAATGTAGATCGTACTTCTTTTATCGGAGAAGACATTTTTAACCTGGTCCCCGAATTTTCTGGCTCCTTCGACCATTTCCTTTTCGATTTCGATCGTGTCGACCCGTTCAAATTCCGGAAAAGCGAGCATGGCATGTGAACTCAACCCCGATCCCATGCCGATAACCGCAGCCGTTTTGGGGTTTTGATGAATGGCAACGGGCAGCAGACCGGCAAGAACCATGGTCATTTCATCGATAAGACCGACGTTATCGACGACAGCGATGGCGGCGTCAGGCTTTCCATTTGTAGCGATAGTTCTGGAGATTTTTTTCTTGGTTTGAGGATCGTAATTATCAAAGACACTGACCGAAGCGGTTTTGCCGTCTTTGTGGAAAACGACATTTCTGTACTCAACGATTTGGCCATGCCTGAAAACACCGGAAATAATTTTTATCGGATCAAGTTGAAAAAAACTGATGACACCCAGGAAAACAACAATGACAGACATGTAACTGACGAGAATCCGTATGCCGAATGACTTTTTGTCAGCGAGATAGACAAAAAGAAAAAGCCCTAATAACAGATCGATGCCACTACCGAGCAGGATGGTGTTTTTCAATCCAAGTAACGGAAGCAAATTAATACCGGCAATGACCCCGACAATGCCTCCGAAGGTATTTACCGAATAGACATGACCAACGGATTTTTCACCATAACCGTTTTTGATGAGATACGATGTAATAAGCGGCAGGGTCATCCCGGCGCATATTGTCGTCGGGACCATGACAAGCAGGGCAATAACATTGCTCAAAACATTGAACAACCAGTATCCCTGGTCGGTCTGGGTCAATGCGGCCATGAAAAACTTCATGATATTAAATGAATAGTTATAGGATACGACCGAACAAACGGAGAAAAATGCCATGAACACCTGGACCGTTATCAGCATCTTGATGATGTTGCCATATTGGTCCGCTCGTGTTCGTATCCAGTAACTTCCAAGGGCCAGCCCAAGAATAAAGGCACTGAGCATGAGTTCAAACGAGTGGGTCGAACTTCCCAGTACCAGGCTGAGCATTCTGATCCAGCCTATTTCATAGATGAAAGAGGCTGTCCCCGTCAAGGTGGCGCACAACAGGAAAGAAAGATAAATGTATTTACCATTCGTTGAAACAGGCGTGGCAGCTTTGCTTTCAGGCAGGGTATCTTCAATGGCTGTCAGCCGTGTGCTGATCAGAATAACGAACACGGCAATAACAATATTGAGAATTCCTGCTGAAATGATAGTACCGGGAAGACCGGCTTGGGGGATAAGATAAAAGCCGCTGACAAGCACCCCGATTGATGCTCCCAGGCTGTTGATGAAATAGAGCAGAGCGATAGAGTTTCCCTGTTGCAATGGGAATTTTCTGATAATACCCGTTGTCAGCAGAGGGAAGGTTGCACCAAGGAGCAGCGATTGTGGGAATATCAAAAGAATTCCCG
>JBDLJI010000222.1:0-4274 GCA_039714455.1 Thermodesulfobacteriota bacterium | reverse complement strand
GGTGGTTCCGGAAAATCCCACCAGGGTTATCGCGCTCGCTCCCAGTATTACTGAGATCGTTTATGATCTGGGCCAGGAAAAACGATTGGTTGGAGTAACCCAATTCAGCACCTATCCCGACGGAGCAAAAAAACTTCCCAGGGTTGGTTCTTACGTACGTCTTGACCTCGAAAAAATAATCGCCTTAAAACCTGATCTCTGCCTGTCCAGCAGGGATGGCAATCCCAAGCACATTGTCGACAGGATTGAAGAAATGGGCATCCCTGTCTATGTAATTGATCCCCAAAACCTGAACCAAACTATGGAAACTATCCTGTTACTGGGGAAAGTCCTGCAGGCTGAGCAGACTGCTATAAAACTTGTCAATAATATGCGGGAACGGATTAACAGGGTACAATCTTTGGTGGCAACCACCCAGGAACGTCCACGGGTTTTTTTCCAGATTGATGCTGAACCACTCGTTTCTGCAGGCAATAATACATTTATCCAGGAACTGATAGAATTGGCCGGCGGTTTGAATACCGCTTCGGGTGAAAAGCCCTATCCACTCTTTATCTGGGAGGATATTCTTATATTGCAACCTGAAATAGTCATCATTAGTTCTATGGCTGGCGGCATGAGTCCAACGCAGCTTAAAAAAGCATGGCAGCAATGGCCGCAGTTAAAAGCTGTTTCCAGTAATCGTATACATGTAGTGGAAGCTGACATTTTCGATCGCCCCACAGCCCGATTGGTAAAAGGACTTGAAACCCTGGCTGAAATAATTCACCCGGAACTCTTTCATGCAAATGCAGTGAATAATGACAACAAGTAAATCTCCCATTATCTCCAGAATAATACTTACATCCACTTTGCTTGGATCTTTACTGGTACTGAGCGCTTTTCTGGCCATCTCCACTGGATCATCAGGGAGCAATTTACTTGAAACATTCTCCATACTCATCGGCAAAGGAGACCCGGACTCAATTGCTGCAACCATTATCTGGCAAATTCGTCTTCCACGGGTAATCCTTGCTGCAGCAGTTGGAGGAACTCTGGCTCTTGGTGGACTGGTATTTCAGGCCCTGCTGCGCAACCCTTTAGCTGAACCGTATATCCTGGGCATATCCGGCGGATCAGCAATTGGTGCCATCCTGGCCATGTTAATAGGATTGTCTTACTTTCCCGGTGTGGCAATTTTCTCATTTGGGGGAAGTCTCCTGGTCTTGGGATTTATAACAGTAATTGCCGGCTCCACCCTTGGAAATACGATGCTCAGCAGGGATTCCCTCTTGCTCGGCGGAGTAATGATGAATGCTTTCTGCGCTGCCGTCATCATGTTTCTCATCTCCATGACCCGTTCTTTCCAGGTACAGCATATCCTTTACTGGTTGATGGGAGATTTGTCCTCTTTGCAAAAAAATCAGCTTCTAATTCTTTTTCTAGTAATTCCCTGTTTTGCCGTAATTTTTATCATGGCACGCCCCATGAACCTTCTTCTTCTTGGCAGAGAAACAGCAGCAGCCATGGGTATAAACGTTAAAAAAACCGTTATGCTGCTGCTTATCATTACCTCGTTAATGGTAAGCATTATTGTGAGCTTATCCGGGCTTGTCGGTTTTGTGGGCCTGGTTATTCCTCATATTTTCAGACTGATTTTAGGTCCTGACCATCGTTTGCTTGTTCCATCATGTCTGCTTGGTGGTGCTTCGTACCTTATTTTCTGTGACCTTCTGGCCAGGGTTATTCCTTCATCCGGTGCAATGCCTGTCGGTATTATCACAGCCTTGATCGGCGCCCCGCTTTTCATCATATTGCTGTTGAGGCGCAGCACATGAATAAAATTCTAGGTATTAACTCCATATATCTGAATTACCGTGATAAAATAATTTTATCAGATGTTTCTTTTGCTGTGGATAAAGGGGAGTTTTTTGTCATAATCGGCCCCAATGGCGCCGGTAAAACGAGCCTCTTAAAGATAATAGCCGGGCTTGAAAAAGCGCAGCAGGGTTCAGTGGTTGTCAGGGGAAAAAATATTACGGATTATACCCGACGCTCCATTTCACAAGTGTTGGCGATTGTGCCGCAACAGATAGAGGTCGGCTTTCCATTCAGGGTTTCTGAAACAGTCATCATGGGACGCACTCCCCATCTTGGCATTCTCGGCATGGAAGGTAAAAACGATTTTCACATAGCTGAGGAAGCAATGAAATTCACAGAAGTGTCTCACCTGGCAGACCGCAAACTCTTTCAGTTAAGCGGCGGGGAACTGCAACGGGTCATCATTGCCCGTGCAATCTGCCAGCAGCCTGAAATAATTCTACTTGATGAACCTACAACAGCACTCGATCCTGCCCATCAATTAAAAATTATGGATTTGATGGAAAAGTTCCGTAGAGAGCATGGCACCACCATCATCATGGTTTCCCATGACCTGAACCTGGCATCCATGTATGGCGACAGGCTTTTATTGCTCAAGGAGGGCAGGGTAGTTAAGACCGGTGATCCCAAAACGGTACTCAATAAAACATTGCTTGAAGAGAGTTATGGCTGCCGGATGATGGTAGATGAAAGTCCCCTGGGGCAGGTTGCCAGGGTAACACCGATTCCTCATAAATATTTAGATTCTGACTTATAAGTATGTTTGTTCATTTTTTGTCGGCATATGAAAATGTTAATTCTTGGTATTGATACAGGCGGCACTTTCACAGACTTTGTCCTGCAGTCTGAAGCCGGCCTGCAAACATTCAAACTTCCCTCAACCCCTGACGACCCGTCACGTGCAATATTAAAGGGACTGGACCATTTTTTCGGTCAGGAATTGCCGGACAATCTGGAAATCATCCATGGCAGTACAGTAGCGACAAACGCCTTTCTGGAACGAAAAGGGGCTAGAACGTTACTTATCACTACGTATGGTTTCGAAGATGTTCTTTTTATCGGCCGCCAGAACAGGCCGAAGCTCTACGACTTCAATGTTACCCGGCCACGGGAGATAATTCCCCGCTCCATGGTGGCCGGCGTCAAAGAAAGAATGCTTTTTGACGGTACTGTGCTGAAATCTCCCGGTAAGACCATCGGAAATCGTCTGCGTCGAATATGCCGGGAAAAAGGGGCTGAATCTGTTGCAGTCTGCCTGCTGCATTCCTATGCCAATGATGCCCATGAAAGACGAATCAAAGAAGAACTCTTAAAAACAGGCGTCCCAATAATCCTTTCCTCGAAAATCCTGCCTGAGTTCAGGGAATATGAACGGCTGACCACAACCCTTCTCAATGCCTATCTTGGTCCGGTAATTTCTTCCTACATAAAACGGTTGAGCCGAAGTCTCGAGAAGGTCCCCCTTCATATCCAGCAATCAAACGGCGGTATCCTGCCCGCAGCCGATATTGAAAAACGCGCTATCTATACACTCCTTTCCGGTCCGGCAGGGGGAGTGCACGGCAGCCATCAGCTTGCCGGGGAAATGGGGCTGGACAAACTTATCACCTTTGATATGGGAGGCACCTCCACTGATGTTTCTCTCTGTGATCAAAAACCAACTTTAACCAGAGAGCACCAGATAGACGGCTATCCCATCCGCATTGAAGTGATGGATATCAATACCGTGGGCGCCGGCGGCGGCTCTTTCGCGCACATGGACACCGGGGGCCTGTTAAAGGTCGGGCCTGAGAGTGCAGGAGCCCGGCCAGGTCCCATCTGTTATGGATTTGGCGGAAAAGAGATCACCGTAACCGACGCAAATCTTTTCCTGGGCCGTCTGCTTCCTGAGCGTTTTATGGGTGGCGCCATGCGACTGCAACAGGAAAAAGTTAATACATCGATGTCTATATTTGCTGAGCAGTTAAGGCTTGATCCTGTCACTGCTGCCCTGGGGATCATCCGCATTGTCAATGCAAGCATGGCCAAAGCCATACGCGCTGTGTCACTCGAAAGAGGTTATGACCCAAAGGAGTTCAGCCTTTTTTCCTTTGGAGGAGCTTCCGGACTGCACTGCTGTGAACTGGCCCGGGAACTATCCATCAAAAAAATCATCATCCCGGCCCGTGCCGGAATTTTATCTGCCCAGGGCATGGTTTTTGCCGAGCCGACATTGGACTACATGCAGGCGCTTTTCCTTGTGGGTGAAGAACTGCAATCGCCGGTTCTTGGCGACAGTATGAAAGCAATGGTAAATAGTGGGCTTGCAGAGGCAAGGACCATCAGCAGGGATGATGGGAAAACCATTGAAAAATTTCTCAACCTGCGCTACCAGGGGCAATCCTATGAAATCCGCATCCCCTACGAAAAAAACT
>JBDLJI010000221.1:0-4289 GCA_039714455.1 Thermodesulfobacteriota bacterium | reverse complement strand
CAGCAGAAAGCGTATGGTAAAGCAGGAAAGTAAAACTGTTGTAACCGGAAAAAATAGAGCAGATACCGGAAGGCAGATGAAAAAAGACTCCCGTCTGTCTCAAAGGCAGGTGGAGCGCAGGCAGAAGAGTGTCAGGCCTGAACAGACGATCCGGGAGAGAACGGTTACAAAGAGAGAGAGGCCTATTATAAAAAAGAGGGTTGCTGCAAATGATAATCCGCGAAGAAGTGCAGCAAAAGAGGATAGAAGCCGGAAAAGGGGCAATAGGGCTGGACAGGCGCAGGTTGAAACCAGCAGAAAGCGTATGGTAAAGCAGGAAAGTAAAACTGTTGTAACCGGAAAAAATAGAGCAGATACCGGAAGGCAGATGAAAAAAGACTCCCGTCTGTCCCAAAGGCAGGTGGAGCGCAGGCAGAATCGTGATAAAAAGGCCTATAAAGAAAACAACGGGAAATATAGAGCAGAAAAAAAATCCGAAGAGAATAATCATGAAAGAAAAACCGTAAGGAACGTTCATAATAGCAGAGAGAAAAGTGCATCCAGGGAGAAGCGGGAATATAGACAAAAAACCAGCAGGAATTGGTATGCAACTTCACTGGATAGTCGGCGTTTCAGGTAAATGGGCTGAAAAAATATCAGATAATTAAAAAAGGACAGTTCCTTTCGGGACTGTCCTTTTTTATAAGGAGGAGAAAAAAATGAAGCAGTTTTGGGAATCTGTCTTCACCAAAAACTATAAACATGAATAGAATCTAATCAATGGTGGTTGCCGTATTTGTCCGGGAATTATTTCAGCTTATTAAAGAATAAAAAGATAGCAGATATAGGAAAGCAGAAGAATGAAGCCATGCAACCGGTTAAGTCCCTGTTGAACTGCAAGAATCGGGAGCAGAACGGCGGACAGGCTGAACATGATGGGGATATCTCTGGAGAGCAGGCTGGAAGACATGGGAAATGGGGCAAGAAGACCGCAGAACCCAAGCACCATGAGAAGATTAAAAAGATTACTGCCTATTATATTACCTGTCAGGATTTTAGTCTGCCGCTGGCGAATTGCCGCAAGGCATGATGCAAGTTCAGGAAGAGATGTACCAACCGCTGCTAAAGTCAAGCCGATGACAAGTTCGCTCACGCCAAAATGGAGGGCTATGTCAACAGCTCCCTTGATGAAAAAATTTGATCCAAGAGGAAGGAATCCAAGGCCGATAATAGTTGCCAGGATGATGCCGGGCAGGGCGGATAACTCATTAGTATTGTCACCATCTGGTTCAAGCCGGGTTGATGTTTTGTTTTTGGCCTCCTGACGGAAGCTTTGCACAGTAAAGAAGATTAGGAATGCCACAAAAACAAAACCGAGGAAGCGGGGAAAGGAGCCATGCCATGCCACGATAAAAACCACAAGGGTTGCAGCAAGCACGATGTAAAGTTCGCGGGAAACTGATTTGAACCTGACAGGCAGGGGAGTAATGATGGCGCAAATTCCCAGGATAAGCCCTACATTGGCAATATTGCTGCCGATGACATTCCCTGTAAGGATATCAGGATGATCCTGAAAAAGGGCTATGAGGCCTACAAAAAGTTCAGGCATTGATGTGCCGAATGCCACAACCGTTAAACCTATGAGCAGCGAACTCATGCCAAGCCGTTTTGCAAGCTTACCTGCGCCGGAAACCAGAAACTCCCCCCCCGCAGTCAGTAAGACAAGCCCACCGATCAGGGCTATCCAGGAAAGAAGAATGGAAGGGTAGTTTGGTTCAAGATTCATTGTGCCAGATCAGAGAGAATTTTTTCCCCTTGCAGTTTGAAGGCCTCGTCGACCAGCTTTTTAAATTCCCTGCTGATATTGGGGAGGGGGATCAGGGGTGGGATATCAATAAGTTCCGGATCTATGGGGGGTGGTTTTTCAAGCCGCATTTTATGTTCAAAGGTATCTGCTGATCCTGCATTCGGACTGATTCCCATACTGTCTTCACTGGTTCCGGCGGTGTCTATTGCACGGAGGAATCCCATGATATTGCCTATATCGTTTTTCCGGTAGAACAATTCAATCTCTTCATTGATTGTCTCCCGGTTCATTTCTATCTCCTCAAGGTTCTCCCGGTAATGTCCAACATGCTCCACCAGTCTTTCGTAAGCATCGAAGACAAGATTCTTAAAGCGGCCGCTCCGGGTAAGCCCCCTTATTTTGATGCCCTTGAATACCTTTTTTCTGATCGTCGCAGATTCGGTAATATAGGGTTCATAGAACAGCCTTTCCTCCCAGCCGGTGAGTTCCATGAAGCGCTGAATCAAGCTATCATCATTAAGCAGGATATAGATGCGGATCAACTCGAAGCTGATTCTCTTTTCGAGTATAGAGAGCTGGTATTTCATTTTCTGCATGAGATCGAGCGTGTCCTCCTCGATTATCTTGCGAAAACCAAAATATCGTTCAGCAATCTCCCTTTTCAATTCGACTGCCATGATATCTTCAAAGCCGGGTTTCATGGGCTACTCTCTTGTCCTCTTCTCATGCCTCTATGATAGAGTGCTGCCAGGTACTGTAACTCAAAAAAATACAGGCACAACTCCAGTAAATTCTTACAGCATTCCACAGTACACCAGCAGTTTTTTACGGCAATATTTTTTTATCGCTCATCTCTTAAATAGTCTGATATATCAGGATAATAAAGCAGGGGAAAAGTATGGGGGCGGGGACAGTAAGAGAAAGAGTGTTGACATGTATGGAATTTAGCTTGACACCGGGAGAGTATATGTTCACTATCTTTGTGGTATGACTTCCTCATTCGAACAAAAAGACGCGGTTCAGCGTGTAAAAGATGCTGCCCAGATCGTTGATATTATTGGTGAGTGCGTCTCCCTCAAGCGGGCCGGTGCCAACATGAAGGGACTCTGCCCTTTTCATGCAGAGAAAACCCCTTCTTTTATGGTTAATCCGGCGCGTCAGTCTTTTCATTGTTTCGGCTGCGGTGAGGGGGGTGATGTTTTAACTTTCATGATGAAGTATTACAACCTTACTTTTCCTGAAACCCTGAAGCACCTGGCCCAGCGCTACCAGATCACCCTTCCGGAAAGGGAATTCACCTCTGATGATAAGAGAAAGGCGGAAAAGCGCCAGAAGCTTTTTGATGCAAACGAACGCGCAGCCAGAATGTACCATGAATATCTGCTGAATCATTCTGAAGCGGCACAGGCGCGTGATTACCTGAGTGAAAGGGAAATACCCCAGGAAATGATCAGCAATTACAACCTGGGATATGCTCCTGAGAGTTGGGATTTTTTGAGTGACAAGGTGTCGAAGTCGTCTATCACTCTGGCTGAAGCAGAAGAGGCAGGCCTGCTTGTCAGAAAAGACAGCAGCAGATTTTACGACCGCTTCCGGGACAGGATCCTGTTCCCTATTTCTGAGCTTACAGGCAGGGTTGTGGGTTTTGGAGGCAGAATTCTGGGTGATGGGGAACCCAAATATCTCAATACTCCGGAGACGCTCATTTTTGATAAGGGCCGCTTGCTGTTCGGATTATTTCAAAACCGGGATGCGATCCGCAAGGCGAGACAGGCTGTTGTGGTTGAGGGTAATTTTGATCTCCTCGCTCTGGTCTCATTCGGCGTGAATAATGTCGTGGCGCCTCTGGGAACAGCTCTGACTCAAGCCCAGATAAGACTTTTGAAAGGTTACGCCGATGAGGTCATCCTGCTGTTTGACGGAGATGAGGCAGGTATAAAGGCCGCCATGCGGGCGGTGCCGCTATTCCTTGCCGAGCAGGTTGCTGCCAGAGTTGCCTTGCTGCCGGCCGCCCATGATCCGGATACGTACATCAGGGCACATGGCAAAGAGGGGCTTGAGAAATTTCTTGTCGACTCCCTTCCCATTCTGGAGTTTGCCTTTGAGCATCTTAAAGAAAAACACGGCATCAGCATGACAGGAAAAGGTAAAATCCTTGAAGAACTGCAGCCGTTGATCCAGGCATCAGGAAGCAGCCCGTTCCAGCAATCCGTACTTATTTCGGAATTCAGCAATAAGCTGGGCCTTGATCCGGAGCAGGTTATGCAGGGATTTAAGACAGCGGCCAGAAAGAAAACACAGGTCCGGCCAGTCCGGCCCGCTGCCGGTACTGAAAAGGGAGGAAATGCTGAAATACAGGTCCAGCTTCCCAGAAAGCAGGCGCAGCTTCTGGAATTCCTGGTTTTCTATCCCGGCTTTCTTAAGCGTTTTCTTGAAGCAGGTATTGAGGATATACTTGTTGAAAATCCAGCCAGCGATATACTCGATGCTTTACAGAAACTAT
>JBDLJI010000220.1:0-4310 GCA_039714455.1 Thermodesulfobacteriota bacterium | reverse complement strand
ATCTGATTCTGTTCGGGAGTGTCGCAGATATGCTTTAGTATTGAGGTTTTTCCGATTCGCCGGGGAGCAGAAATCAATAAGTGCTCACGATTAGCGAGTTTTCTCCTGATTTTCTTAATGATTTTTGCTCGTTTATAAAAACGATTTTCCCCTTCTGCAGAGCCGCCTGTACATGATTTTAAAGGTTTGATAATTGCACCCCTTGGTTATTTTGTGCGAACGCGACTGACAAATATTTATCTGCCAAGGTACATAGCAAATTAATATTTGTCAACGATTGTGACAAATATTAATTTGTCTCTTTGTCTGGTTAATCTAAACTCGGAGTTCTGGGGGAGTTCTGGGGACAGTATATATATCTTTGTTGATTGCCACAATTTTGGTACTATTTTCCCATGGCCAGAATAGCACGAGTCATAGCCATCGGTTACCCTCATCATGTCACCCAGCGTGGCAATCGTCGGGAATAAACATTTTTTACCGATCAAGACTACCTTGCCTGCATCAATTTGATGGCAGATTGGTGCTTCAAATATAAGGTCGACATTTGGGCATGGTGCCTAATTCTGTCTGTCATAGGTTCGGAGAACGCCTCCCCCCCCCTAAACCGACAAGAGAAGCCTGCTTTTTCAGCCCTTAACAGCCTTTTTTTTAGAATCAATGCTGGAAAAGGATGTTCCCGCTCTCCTTCCAGGATGTTATCCGTATACCCTGTTTTTTGTAGCTGTCGCTGCCGCCATAGATCAGGGTGGGGGTAATTGCGTCCTGGCCGGCCAGAGACATATATTTGCTTAATCCCCTGGTTGAGTCCGGGCTGAGTGTTTTGCCTGATTTTATTTCCAGGGGCACGAATCTCCCTGACAGTTCGGCAATGATATCCACCTCGTTACCATTGGAGTCACGCCAAAAGAAAAGATCTGCTTTTTCTCCCTGGTTGAATCTGGATTTTACCAATTCGGCAATAATAAAAGTTTCAAAAAGGCTGCCCCTCAATGGGTGGGTTGCCAGCTGGTCTGATCCCGATCAGCCATGAGGCTAGCCCTGCATCGTAAAAATACAGCTTGGGCATTTTTACCAGGCCGTTTCTTGAAGTTTGGGAATTCCAGGGGCATAATACCATTTGTTGAGCCTGGGCAGTCCTGCAAAGAATAGAAAATATACCCGCATTTCTCGTAGATTTTCCATATAAGTACATCTTCAATAGTCCTTCCGTCCCGGGCTCAGTGCAGGTTTGGCCCTGGCACTGGTGCTCCTGTTTTTAAAGGTATCAGCTGGTTTTATTCCCGAGACCGGTAAATCTTCACTTTCTCCAGTAAATAGGGTCTATTGTTTTTTCTGACCAGTCATTTCATGTTTTTTGTGTAAGCGGTCACAGGCACCGCATCTTTCCACAGTCTCACCTGCCCGCATAGAAGGTCTATAGCGAACAGGTGAGACTGTGAAAATCTACGGCACCTGTGACCGCTTACAAGTTTCATCTTGAAATAACAGCGAATTGCGTACCCCGTAATCAGTTACTTTTTTGTCGCAAGAAACCCATATCGTTTTAGATGACCAGAACATTCTCCACAAATATTTATTGTCTTTACCTGATTAAGCTGTCCAAGTGGTTGATGCTGATCATGCCCATTGTCGCCCTGTTCTACACCGATAACGGCTTGGATGATTTTGATATCTATGTCCTCCAGGCTGTCTATTCGCTCAGTGTGGCAGTTTTAGAGATTCCTTCGGGCTATATGGCTGACGTGATCGGCAGGAAAAAAACACTTGCTGTCGGCAGCCTGCTTGGCACCTTGGGTTATGGCATCTACTCGTTCTCCTCAGGCTTTTATGGCTTCTTGTGTGCTGAAATGATTTTGGGGCTTGGGGGAAGCTTTATCTCCGGTTCAGACTCGGCAATGCTCTATGAGAGCCTGGCTGCCATGAAGAAAAAAGAGTGGTACTTTCGTCTGGAAGGGCGGGTCACCTCACTCGGTCATTTTGCCGAGACCATAGCCGCACTCTTTGGCGGTTTCATTGCGGTCTCCATAAGCTACCGGGCTGTTTATATCTCACAAACCGTGATTGCCTGCCTGGCAATTCCCGCTGCCTTTTATTTGATTGAGCCGCCTCGGGACAGTCATATCAGTCGGCCTGGTTGGGGGCACATTCTAACGGTTTGTAAAGAGAGCCTTGTTCACAATAAAAGTTTGAGCTCCACTTTACTCCTTTCCTCGTTGATTGGCACATGCACTCTCTGTATGGCCTGGACCTCACAAGTGTATTTTGTCAGCATGGGCCTTACTGAAAAAACGATCACGCCTCTATGGATTTTTTTAAATCTGACGGTGGCAGTAGTTGCGGCCTTTGCCTCCAAAATCGTTAATAAAATAGATCGCCCTTTAGCTATCCTGATCATTATGGTTGTGATTCCGGGCGGGTATATTTTTCTCGGTGTTTTTCCCCTGCTGCCGGCCCTGTTTGTACTTTTTGTCTTTTATGCTATCCGTGGCTATGCAACGCCTTTATTAAAAGATCTGGTTAATCGCTATTGTGGTTCTGAGACCCGGGCCACTGTTCTTTCCATACGGAGTATGATTATTCGGGTCAGCTTTGCGGTCCTGGGCCCATTTATTGGCAGCTTGTCTGCTGGTTACAACCTTTCTTTTGCTCTTCAACTCAGTGGTACCATTCTTCTGGTACTTTCCCTTCTTGCCGGTGTTTTTCTTTTTGTAACTTTGAAAGATGATTTGAGAGGCTGAAATCAACCTGTTTCTGCATGCTGACAGCTGGTGTTACGGAGGAGTTCCGGGGACAGGATATGTATCTTGGGCCTTCATCAGGGAACTGCTCCAAAAATGAGCGGGGATCTTCTTGTGCGAAAAGCTTTTTGTCAGGGTCTTCCAGCGAGGCATAAGGCTTGTCCGCAAAAATTTTCCTGGCAAGGGTGGTTTTGCCCGATTGCCTGGGGCCGGTAATCGTTACAGTGGGAAAGCCCTTGAGCAGCTTTATGCAATTTGTCAAAATGTTTCTCGATTTGCATAGTCTTGTGCGTTAGATCTTGTTATTTCGTGGAGTTCAGGCGGCAGTATGCTTATTTGCAGTATGTCCAAAATGGATCATACTGTCGAGGAAGGACATAAAAGACAAATGTGTCTTTCCAATACTTTCTATCAAGAACATCTTCAAGGTATGTTCAGTAATGGCCTTTTACATGGTCTGTGGATGTAGTATAGATATTGTTCAAAAATTACAGTGTTTAATTAAATGCAGGAGCGAGGTCTCAGCACCATTGCCAGGAGAGTATACTCATGGGGAAAATTCACCCCGTCACGCCTTCCACAGAAAAAAGACAAATCCAGATCCCCGACACACCATGGGTGAATTCTCTGGAGAGCTCTGTCAGGAAACTTCAAGTTGAGCCTTCAAAGGGACTCGGTTCGGCCGAGACCAGTGCCCGTCAGCAGACATTTGGCCCTAACATGCTGCGGCAAGTTAAGCCTAAGAGCTCTTTTACGATTTTTATCAGTCAGTTCAATAACCTTATCGTTTATTTTCTGATTGCTGCATCACTCCTTTCCTTTGCTTTTGGAGAACATGTAGAAGGTATCGCCATTGGTCTCGTTATCATTATTAACGCCATTATTGGTTTTGTCACTGAGCTGAAAGGTGCTCGTTCCATTGAGGCCCTGCGTAAACTTGGCAGCGTCAGTTCGCGCGTACGAAGAGATGGCAGGATAAGTGAAATTTCTGCCAATGATCTTGTTCCAGGCGATATTGTAATCCTGGAAGGTGGCGATATCATTACTGCCGACCTGAGGATTATCAGTGCCTCAAGGCTGCAATCTGACGAGTCTGTTCTCACCGGTGAATCCCTTCCTGTCAGCAAATCGGTTGACGTGCTTGCCGAAAAAACACCCCTTGCCGAAAGAAAGAATATGCTTTTCAAGGGTACAGCCCTTACCCGAGGTTCAGGCGAGGCCGTTGTTATTAACACTGGCATGCAGACCGAGATTGGCAAAATCTCCTCTCTGGTAGCAGAGGCCAAGGATGAGGGGACACCCCTTGAGAAAAGACTGAATCAGCTTGGAAACTGGCTTGTCTGGGTCTGCCTGATTATTGCGGCCTTTGTTGTTGTAACCGGAGTAATGGCGGGACAAGAGTTGTATTTGATGATTGAAACAGGAATTGCCCTTGCCGTTGCCTCAATCCCCGAAGGTTTGCCCATTGTGGCAACAATTGCCCTGGCAAGAGGGGTGTGGCGCATGGCAAAGCGCAATGCACTCATCAAGGAACTGTCAGCGGTTGAGACATTGGGGGCAACAAGTATT
>JBDLJI010000219.1:0-4334 GCA_039714455.1 Thermodesulfobacteriota bacterium | reverse complement strand
GAAGCAGGATACATTTTCACTCTATACAGAATTCCAGCTCGACGGACAGAGTGGAGTTGCCATAGAAATTGTAAAGAAACCCGAAAAAGAAACTGCAGTTGAGATTACCACGCGCAACCTTGACAGTGACGGCTGGCTGGAAAGTTTTATGCCTAACCGCTATTTCTTTCACAATGCGAATATTGAGGCAGTTTTTACCGGCCTGCCCAATAATCCGCAATTGCAGATTGGAGGAACCATAAGCGAGGCCGGGGGTACAGATGTACCCTTTCCGTTGACCGGCAGCTTTTCTCTGCAATACTCTTCCCAAGGTATTGAGATTTCAGAATTCACCTGGAAATCCCATAAAAGGAACCAGGTCACCGTAACCGGGCGTCTGCCGTATGATCCGCTGGCACAGGAGCCATTTCTCGACGGCGATCTGTCCCTGAAAGGGCACGTCGATTTTCCATTCCTCGCAGATGTTGCCGGTCTCCTGGAGCCATGGGGCATTGGTAAGGGAAGTGTTGCCCTGGACATGGATGTAACCGGATCATGGGACCGGCCCGAAGGCCATGTTCTGTTTCAAGCCGAGGGAATTGAACCTCCTGACTCACTGAGAAAGTATATGGATTCTGCTGTGGATTTTTCGTGCGATATTGCAGCACTAGGTGGATCTATTGTTTTACAGGAAGCCAACCTCAATTCAAGTGTCTACTCTGCACAGGCAACCGGTTCCTGGAAACACGGCATTTCTATTAAGGAACTCCTGCAAAAGCGCAAGGCGGAATTAAAAGGTGAGCTGGAGGCAGACGCAACAGTGCAATTAAAAGACCTGAATTTTCTCAGGGACAGGGTTTCCTGGTTGCGGCGGCTTGAAGGAGACATGCAGGGTGAACTCCATCTGGCAGGGCCTGTAACAAACCCTTCCCTGGAAGGCTCTTTCACTTTGAAAGATGGGGAAATCAGCCATACCTTTAATTTTCCCATGCTATCCGCAGTCAATCTGCAGGGCAACTTTAATGAGCGCTCCTTAACCATAAAAAATATGCAGACCGAGGTGGGCGGCTCACCGGTAAATCTCAAAGGCAGTATAAACAAAGAGAAAGATACTGTTGCTGTAAACCTGCATGTCGATGGTAAAAATGTTCTGCTCTTCCGCAATAATGACATGCGAATGCGCGGAGATGTGCAGTTGGATGTTTCAGGTCCGTTGGAGCGTCTTGCTGTCAAAGGCGTAACCGGCCTGACAGGAGGATATTATACCGGGAATATAGATTTTCTCGGCACGATCGGTTCATCTTCAGCACCGGTTTCCGAGGGAGTGAATTTTCTCTTTTCGTTTCCGGATCCTCCGCTTAAAAATGCTGCTTTTGATATCAAGATTACCACCATCGAACCGTTCAGGATACGAAACAACCTGATACGCGGAGTTTTGAGGCCTGAACTCTCTTTAAAAGGCACAGGCGAACTGCCGTTTCTGGTCGGCACGATCTATATTGATCCTTCGCGGCTCCTTCTCCCCTCCGGCAGGCTGCAGGTCCAGTCAGGCCTCCTGCGTTTTCTGGCAGGAAAGCCGGACAGGCCGCAGCTTGATCTACTGGCCCAATCAAAAGTCCTGGGCTATGACATCAATGTTGTCACCCAGGGCCCTTTAGATGATCCGGTTATTACTCTGAGCTCCAATCCTGCATTGCCCAATGATGACCTGCTGCTCCTCCTCTTAACCGGCCAGCCCCCCAAACAGGATCTTGCCGGAGATACCAAATTCAGTGCTGCAACTAATGTCATGGTCTACCTGGGCCGGGATTTTCTTAGTAAATGGCTGGACGATGAATCCGGTGCAAACGATGACAGCATCTTCGACCGTTTTGAACTGAATTATGGCAGGGGCGTTACCAAGAGCGGAGAGCAGACGGTCGAAGGCACCTTCCGGATGTCAGAACTGAAAACAGGGAAAAGGAGGATTTATTATCTGTCAGCTGAAAAGGACAAATACGATGCCTATAACTATGGACTGAAGCTGGTGTTTCGTTTTGAATAGATCAACTTCAGTCAGCATATTTGTTGTACTGATCAGCATCCTGCTGTCAGGATTGACACCTGCAGTCAATGTTTCCCAGGCAGTCCTGGGTGCCGAGAAAACGGATCCAGCAGAGCAGCTGACTTCCCCTCAAACCAATCTGCAGGACCAGTCGTATTCCTTGACCATCACCGGAAATTTCCATTTTTCGGAAAAAAACCTGTTAAAGGCTGCTGCGGCTGAACTGCGTATGTTTGAACAACGAGGCTACCGTAAAGCTGATATAGATGATGCAGCCTTCCAGATGCGATCGGCATACCTGCAAGGCGGGTTTGCCTTTGCTTTTGTTGATTATGCCTATGAGCAACAGGCTAATCTCGTTAGCGTAACATTCAAGGTGGAGGAAGGTCCCCAGGTATTCATTGATAAAATAAATTTTGAGGGAAACAGTAATATCCAGACAGACACATTACTCGGTTTCTTCCCGGAAACATCCGGTCTCTGGGGCGGGCAGCAAAAAATGATTTTCAACGAGTCCGAAGTGAAGAATGTTGTCAGCAAGATACGAAATTACTTCCGGGGTGAAGGATTCATAGATGCGGTAGTGAAAAGTCCGAACTTGTCCTTTACAGAAAATCGTTCCGGAGTGGAGATCACCATTCAGATAGAAGAGGGGGCCAAATATTTCATTGATGAAGTTGTATTGAGCGGGGATCTCACTCCTGAACTTGCATCCGAACTAGAGAAGATAAAAAATGATCTGGCCGGCAAGCCCTATTATGTCCGGCGCAGGCTGTTGCTGCGCTCAAACCTGGAGGAGGCCTATGATGCCATTGGTTATGCTGATGCCGAATTTGAAATAGAGGCGGTGCAGCTGGATGAACCCGGCAGGATCAGCCTGAAGGCTGATATAACCGGCGGTGAACAGGTCAGGATTTCAGAAGTTGTCATATCCGGTAACACCAGTACGCGGGAAACATTTATCAGAAACAAGGTGCAGTTGAAGCCGGGTGATATCTATACGAACGCCAAACGCAGGGAGAGTTTCAGGAAGCTTTTCGACTCGGGGCTTTTTGCTAAAATCACCATAGAGCTGACAACTCCGGAACAAGACGGAAGCCGGAACCTTGAAGTAACAGTTGAGGAGCTGCCAACCAGGGAAGTGTATATCGAGCCCGGTTGGGGATCTTACGAAAAGTTGCGGCTGCGGGCTGGAGTCTTTGAAAAAAACCTTTTCGGCACCGGCAGAAATGGGAGGGTAGATGGCCTGGTATCCACCAAGATGGAAAACTTTACCATAAGCTACACCGATCCCTGGCTATTGCAAACAGACATAATAATGAATATCCCCCTCTCCTACGAAAATAGGGAAGAGCCCTCTTATACCTCCGAGGAAATAGGTTTATCTGTCCTGCTTTCCAAAAAGTTCAGCAGAAATCTCACGCTTTCCACCGGATATCTTTACAAGGTGACCCAGCTTTATGATCTGACAGATGATACTCCCCTGCAGGAGGGAGAGGAGGATTACAATAAAGGTACGGTAGGCATCCAGGCGGTCTGGGACACCCGGGATGATATATTCTATCCTTCTGAAGGTTTGCGGCTTGCCGGTGGTTTTGATATTTCATTACCTGCTCTTGGCAGTGAAATAGAATTTGGCCGCATCACCATGGGCTGCCGCTATTTCATTGAGCTGCCCAAAGAATACATTCTCGGGCTGCGGGCCACAACCGGGCTCATCATCCCGATGGGAGACCAAAGCTCCATTCCTATCAGCGAACGGTTTTTTAACGGCGGCGACACCACTGTCCGCAGCTATAAACATTCTGAACTGGGCCCGAAAGATACAAATAATGAACCGCTTGGCGGCTTGGGGTACAATGTTTTCTCCATTGAACTGCGCAAGAGATTTTATAAGAATTTTGCTACTACTCTCTATATTGATGCCGGAAATGTATCGCCGAACAAATCGTTATATGAAAAAGATTTCATACCTTATACTGACAGATCAGAATTACTGGATGATACGCTCAACGATTTTTTCAGCGAATTCAAGTTCGGTATCGGTATAGGCTTTCAGTATCTGCTGCCTGTCGGCCCGGTCAGGTTCGACGTTGCCTACAACCCTGATCCCGAGGAGATCTGGAACGAGGACATCTGGGTTTTCCATTTCAGCCTGGGAATGGCGTTCTGATTAGAATCTTTCGTTCAATTAATTTCTTGCATGTGTCGGTTTTGTCTTCGGCAACAAGGGACTGATGTACAACTTGACTCTGGAAGGCTCAAAGTACACGAAAATTGTACGGTAGAGATTTCCAACTCATAATTTAAC
>JBDLJI010000218.1:0-4335 GCA_039714455.1 Thermodesulfobacteriota bacterium | reverse complement strand
AACTTTTTATGCCCGTTAAGAAATTTGTCTCGAAAATAATACCATTCCTAACAAGAGTCAACAAAAAAATGACATTTTGCTATTTTTTTTATATATATTTTACTTTTAAATCAATAAGTTATGTCGGATTCTTTGCCTTGGCGAAAATCCTGATTGGAGCAGGATATCCTTCCTTTGTCAGGGTGGAGTCGGATTTATCTATAAAATCACCATATGATTCAAAAACCATCCATTCCGTTCGCCGTTGCTCCTCACCGGACATGGGGTGCGAATAGAATATTTCCACATCAGCAAAACCGGCCCGGGACAACCAGTTGGCAAGACAGGCGCCGGTTGGCACAAAATAGGTGCCGGGAACCTTGGCATAGCGGTGTTCCGGGAACAAAGCCATGGATTCATTCCCGGGGATTCCCTGGGATTCAACAATCAAAACCCCTTCCGGACTCAGCGCGGTTCTGATATCACGCAGCACATCAACAGGTGAAGAACGATGATAAAGAATTCCCATGAGAAATACAACATCAAAGCAGTTTGGGAATAGAGTCATATGCTCCACGCCAAGCAGTTCAGCGACCAGATTCCCGATCCCGGCAAAAGCATTCAGGGTCTTAAAGGCAAAGTAATGCTGCAGATACGGCTCAAATCCTAGCACCAGTTTAGGATCATGCTGGGCCATCCTGAACATGTAGTAACCGTTATTGCACCCGATATCAGCCACAATCTTGTCCCGCAGGTCAGGCAGTTCCGGCAGCACCCTGTTCCATTTGCGCTCGCTGCGCCACTCTGCGTCAATGCTGATACCGAAAATATCAAACGGCCCCTTGCGCCAGGGCATAAAATCCCGCAGGGTTTTATAAACCTTTGACGCATCAGGTTCCGAAAGTTCATCCGCACCACCTATTATCACCGCATCTCCTGAAAAGTCGCAATGCTGAGCCCTTATATGTTTTACTCTCTGGTAGGGCAGACGAAAGCGCTCCACTCCTTTCTTGCCCAGACCCAGCCAACGTTCTTTTTCCTGCAGCAAAGCAAGAATTACCTTGCTCTCAGCAGTGGGTAAAAGATCGAGATATTGCATAGTCAGATACTGAGAAAAATATTATTTACAGGCAACAAAAGAGACAAAATTAAACCATTGACAAAAGGTCTCTACTCTGGAGAAACCTGCCTGCATAAGGAGGTCGTAATTTTCCTGAATGGTAAGAGGGAGCAGCACGTCTTCAAGGGCCTCGCGCTTGTTGGCGATTTCCAACTCGGAGTAGCCCCGCCTCTTCTTGAATTGATGATATGAATCCAGAAACTGCTGATCAAGTTGTTTATCCCGGCAGACGATCTTTTCACTGAAAATCAGAACGCCGTTGTGGCGTAATCCGCGATATATATTCTTAAGAAATCCAGCCCTGGTTAACGGTTTGATAAACTGCAGGGTGTAATTCAACATGATCCCCCCGGCCCCGGAAAACTCAGCCTGAGTGATATCCATTTCGACAAAATCAATCCTGTCTGCCATGGAAAACATCTCTGCTTTACGCATAGCCTTGTCAAGCATGGCCTTTGAATTGTCAATCCCGACAAACTTGAGATTTTCTGATTCCAGCTTTCCTGCCAGTGTGATGAGGGTTGTTCCGGTTGAGCAGCCGAGATCATAGACCGTATCGCCTGCTTGCAATGACCGGTCCAGGATCTCGACCGTCATTTCAATTACCTGCTTATAAAAAGGAACTGAACGGTCAAGCATGTCGTCAAAAACATCTGCCACCCGTTCATTGAATTGAAACTTCTCTGCAGATGCTTTTTTCTCAAAAAGAGTGTCCCGCGCCATATAGCTTTTTCCTAAGAAGATATACTTTTCTTACCAGAGTCCGTAAGTGGGCGAATATTCACCAGATTCAAGGAATTTTCCATCACAGGTTGAGGATTGCCTGAATCACAAAAAGTCATCAGGTGGCTAAGCAAAAATTTTAATATACAAGGAGCAGTGTCTTTTCGAAGTCTCGTTAACACTCGCTTAGCTGCGGCGCCATCAAGTATTATTGTTTTGGCAACTTAATTCTGTGTTCATCATTCCGGTCAGAATTAGGACGAAAGAGCAGAAATGTTTTGCCCAGAATCTGGACAATTTCAGAGCCGGTTTTTTCGGCAGCCACTTCAGCTGCTTGCCGTCGATCCAAAAAACAGCCATTGCCGACCTTGACCTTTATCAGTTCATGGGAGGTCAGCACAGCATTTGCGGCAGTAATGACGTTTTCGCTGAGACCATCACGACCAAGCATGACGAGGGGCTTCAGGTGATGCCCCAATCCTTTCAGATAGCGCACCTGTTTACCAGTAAGTTTTTTGTTTTTCAGCTTTGTTTTCATAATCTTTTTGCATACGATGGACTGGTTTTTCGTCTGTAACCTAATGATTTTATTAGGCCCTGTTGCCGACTACGAGACTTTTCGAAGTCGGAGTTTATGCCCTGCCTTTAAGGGTACTTATCTACGGATGCATTAAGTTTGAGATAATTTCAACCCCGCCGATCCAGGTACCGATCAAACTTCCTAATCCCGGCAGCAGAAACGCCAAAAAAACACGCAGAAGCTTATTACGCCACCAGCCGGCTACTGTTGAAATATCCTCGGCTACAGTCTCAAACTCCCTGACAACAGGCGGGCGGACCAATACCTGCACAAAGGCTGTGACGTATCCTGCACCGATAACCGGGGTCAGGCTGGTTATCGGAGCTGCAGCAAAGGCGCTGGCAATGGTGAGAGGATGGGCCCAGGCCAGGAGAGCCCCGATGGCCGAAGGAATACCGTTGGCCAGTATCCAGTAAAGAAGATTGGCACCTGCCGCACCACTGCCTTTCTGAATTCCAATACCAAGGAGAGACCCTATTATCAATAAAGGTATTGCCCAGCCCAGGGCTTTGACCCCGGAAGATACCGGCGGGAAAAAACTGATTTCGGGCAGTACCTTACTATGATCTTCACCAATCTTCTTTTTAATCCCCTCCACGTGCCCGGCTCCGACAACTGCCACCAGTTTTTTACCGGTTGACATCTTAATTTTTTCTGCCAGGTAAATGTCACGCTCATCTATCAACACCTTCTTCAATACAGGCATTGCTTCACCAAGCTCAGACATCAGTTCCGAGAGTACATCCTTTTTTTTGAGTTCTTCAAGCTTCTCCTCTGTAAGCTCAGTCGTGTCAAAAAGACTTGCCAGGATGGTTGCCAGCAGATACCCCTTTTTAAAAAAGGAAGTTTGGTGCCAGGCCCGGCGGAGGGTCACCCTGACATCCCGGTCGCAGAGTGATACAGGTATTGAATGCTTCTCTGCTTCCCGAACGGCCTGCAACAGCTCTGCTCCCGGCATGACGCCCAGTTTCATACCGAGTTTCTTCTGATAGGACGAAAGAATCAGATTGACAAGTAATGTGGATAACTGTTTTTTCCTGATTATCTCTTTCAGGTCAAGAGATTTCCAGCGCTTTCTGCCCGACAGCGCCTGATATCTCTTGTCATCGAGTTCCACACAAACACAGTCCGGATTTTCATTGGCAATCACCTGCTGAACCAGATCAACCGATTCCTGGGAAACATGGGCTGTGCCTATCAGAAATATCTCTCGCCCGTCAATAGAGAGTATCTGGACGTCCTCAGGGTAAACATGGTTACCATTATCCTGTGCATTTATGTAATTATTGTTTCCTGTCATAAATTACGTGTTCGATGTTTTTACTGTTTTTCGCCTGAATCTATGCTTCGTATATTCCACTATGCTTTTCTATAACCATTATTAAAAATAACACAAGCAGAGTAAGTATACATATTGATTCAATCTGTGCAGGGACACAAATCAGCTTATTTGCAGTTTGCAATTCTGCACACTGTTCATATTTTCTTATGGGAAAGTCTTAAGAAACTGCAGGAGTTTTTTTGGCAGGAAAACTGTTTTATTCCGGCATAATCAACCACCTCTGGCAAGCTTCAGCAACAGACGATTGCCGGGATGGATTGTATTATTGTTCAGGTTGTTCCATCTCTTGATATCTTCCGGTGAAATGTTGTGGTTCCTGGCAATACTCCAAAGCGAGTCGCCGCTGCGAACCCGATAATAGCTATCTGTAATCGGTTCACCTGTATCTGTTAACTTGAGCTGCAGACGATTGCCGGGATGAATTGTATTATTCTTCAGGTTATTCCATCTCTTGATATCTTCCGGTGAAATGTTGTGAATCCTGGCAATGGCCCAAAGCGAGTCGCCGCTGCGAACCCGATAATAGCTATCTGTAATCGGTTCACCTGTATCTGTTAACTTGAGCTGCAGACGATTGCCGGGATGAATTGT
>JBDLJI010000217.1:0-4338 GCA_039714455.1 Thermodesulfobacteriota bacterium | reverse complement strand
CTGGCATTTTGAGATAAGGCCTAAGTTGACCACAACGGCCGGTTTTGAGTGGGGTTCCGGTTTCTATATTAATCCCATGCCGCCGGAAGACGCAGCTGTTTATATGAGAGAGGTTTCCCCTAAGTAGTTCTGATCCTGAGGTTTCAGGAATTTGCAGTTTGATAAAATAATTATTAGAATTCTAGTAAGTAATGACGGCTGTAAATATTTACGAATAGGCCAGCATAGATTGTCGTTAAATTGTAATTGAAACTAATGCGCTGAGGCAGACAATGAAGAAAATCCTACTTGTTGATGACGAGGAGAGCATTCATCTTCTTTACCGTGAGGAGTTTGAAGAGGAGGGTTATGAGGTTCATTCGGCGCTCGGGGGAACGGACGCCTTGGAAAAGTTCAAGATAATATCCCCTGACCTGGTTATTCTCGATATTAATATGCCGGATATGAATGGCATTGAGGTTCTGCGCCAGATGAAGGAAATAAATCCGAACCTGCCGGTTATTCTTAGCACCGCATATCATGAGTACAAGCAGGACCTGGGAGCATGGGCATCGGATGAATATATTGTTAAGTCTTCTGATCTGGGTGAGTTGAAAGAGGCAGTCAGGAGATATCTCTCTTAATAATTTAAAGCAAGCGCTTCCACCCATATAATCCTATTCTGTCATGAAGGATATACAAAGCCAGCGAGACCATCGCCATATAAATATACAGAAGGTGGGGGTCAAGGATATTACCTATCCGGTCATGGTGTTGGATAAGGCGAAAAGGTTACAAAGGACAGTGGCAAATTTCAATATGTATGTCAATTTGCCGCACCGGTTCAAGGGAACTCATATGAGTCGCTTCATTGAGATCCTGAATCAGTTTCACGGTGAGTTCGATATCAAGAATCTCAGGTTGATTCTGGAAGAGATGAAAAGCAGACTCGACGCCGAGTCAGCGCATCTGGAAATTGAATTCCCCTACTTCCTGAAGCAGAAGACCATCCATTCCAATGCTATCGGGATCGGTGAATATCAATGTAAGATGCATGGGGTGCTCGATGAAAACTATCAACTTGTCCTGCAGATAAATGTCCCGATAGCATCCCCATTACATATTAAGAACGGAGAGGGACTGCCGCGTTCTCCAGGGCACTGGGGCAATGCTGTTATAAGTATTCAGTACCGAAATTTTATCTGGATTGAAGATGTCATTCAGATGGTTGAAGATGTTATAGGACAGAGTCATTTAACTGAAAACCACAACGATCTGGGAGATTACCCTCCTTCTGATAATTTATCTGGGGAGTCTTTGTTATCGGTGGAGAAGATTGCCAAAGCAGTTGGGAGAAAGTTTTCTGCCAATAGTGATATTTCCCATTTTTCAATTACTGTGGAGAACCTCTCAGAAGGGTATAAAACATTTGCCATTTTAGATGGCCCACAAGAACAGACAGCGAACAGCTAACCCGCAGTCACACATTTCAGCATTTATAAAAGTATAAATAAAAATACGAGTGATAAGAGACTATGCAGAATGAGTTATTACTGGAGATTGGCTCTGAAGAGATTCCGGCAGGGTTCATCGGTCCTGCCCTGAAGAATATGCAAAAAACCATGGCTGAAAAACTGGACGGGTTGGAATTGCAATACGAATCGATCCGGACAGCAGCTACACCGAGGCGTTTAGCTATCTGTGTCAATGGGTTGATCTCGAAACAACCGGATCGTGAGGAGGAATTTTTAGGCCCGGCCAAAAAGGCTGCCTTTGACCAGGATAGCAAACCAACAAAAGCTGCAATCGGATTTGCCCGCTCAAAGGGTGCCGGAGTTGAAGACCTGCAGGTTGTCAACACACCCAAAGGCAAATATGTCATGCTGGCCAGGCAGAGAATGGGAATGAAAACTGAAAGCCTTCTGCCCGAACTCTTAAAGGATCTTACCGTCGGTTTGCCTTTTGCGAAATCCATGCGATGGGGAGAGGGAAACACCTCCTTTGCCCGGCCGATTCATTGGTTGCTGGCACTCTATGGAGGTCAAATTATTGATTTTCAGGTTGGTGATATAAAAAGTGGAGCAACTACGAAAGGGCATAGATTTATGGCTCCGGGTTTTATAGAAGTAAAAGATTTTGCTCAATATGTTGATGTACTGAGGCAAAACAACGTACTTGTAGATATTGCAGAGAGGCGACAAGCTGTAATAGCAGAGATAAGAAAGGCGGCTTCTGAACGGAGCGGTGCTGAGGGAGCTAGAATACTTGAGGATGAAGAGCTTATTGATACGGTGACCAACCTGGTTGAAAATCCCCATGGAGTTTGTGGTAAATTTGAAGCCCGTTTTCTGGAATTGCCCGATGATGTACTTATTACTGCCATGCGGGAGCACCAGAAGTATTTTTGCGTTACTGATGCACAGGGTAGGCTGTTGGCTAATTTTGTGGCTGTTAATAATACCCGCGTACCTGATGAAAACCTGGCAGCCAAGGGTCACCAGCGTGTTTTGCGGGCCAGGCTTGAAGATGCATTGTTCTTCTTTAACGATGACAGGAGCAGGAAACTTGAGGACCGGGTTAATGATCTGTCAGGGCTCATCTTTCAAGCGAAACTGGGCACCATGCTTGAGAAGACCGAAAGGGTTACGAAGCTGGCCGGTACCCTGGCGCAGAAGCTGGTTCCTGAATTTTCAGCCAAGACCGAGCGTGCTGCGACTCTTGCTAAAGCTGATCTGCTTACTGCTATGGTAAATGAATTTCCCTCTCTGCAGGGAGTTATGGGCCGGGATTATGCCTCGTTGGACGGAGAGGCGCCGGAAGTGGCCTCAGCTATACTGGAACATTATTTGCCGGTCAGGGCTGGAGGCAATTTGCCCACGGAAATTACTGGCGCCCTGGTTGGCATGGCAGACCGTTTTGATACTATTAGCGGCTGTTTTGGCATTGGTCAGGTGCCTACGGGCACCACTGATCCATTTGGCTTAAGAAGACTGGCGTTAGGCTTGCTGCATATCATAGAATCACAGAATTTTGCTCTGTCATTGCCTGCAGCAGTCGAGGCGTCTTTGCAGCTTTATGACAAAAAGTTAACAGAAGACAAAGGGGTAGCGAAGAGCAATATCCTTGATTTTATCAAAGGCAGGTTTGTTAATGATTTAATAGGGAAGGGAGTGCCGGGATCAGCAGTTGAGGCTGTAACTTCTGTTTCATTTGATAATGTGGTTGACTGTCGAGCCAGGATTGATGCGCTGGCCAGGATACGTAAGCAGCCGGCTTTTACAGTTCTGGCAGCAGCTTTCAAACGAGTCATGAACATTATAAAGGGACATCACGCATCAGAAGTTGAGGTGGAACTCCTGCGTGAAGATGCTGAACGTAATCTTTACGAAGCCTTTAAAGAGGTGCAAAATGAGACGAAGCCGTTATTGGAGGCAAAGGAATACGGCAAGGCCCTGGATGTAATCCTGCGGATGAAAGAACCCGTTGATGTCTTTTTTGATGAGGTTATGGTTATGACCGAAGATGAAAGTTTAAAGCAAAACAGGCTTAACCTGTTGAGCGCAATTTCAGGGTTGTTTCTCCAGGTTGGAGATTTCTCCAAGATGCAATCGGCGGTAAAATAAGACAGCTTCTTTTTTACTATCTATAAGACATAAAAAAGCCGCCTGATCCAGGCGGCTTTTTTTATTGATATGCTGAATGTTCGTGAGAAATGCGGGCTATGGGGGAGGCTGTCTGCTACTTAATATGGCAACCGGAACATTTGGTTGGCGCTTTGTCTTTGTTTCTCTTGTGGCATTCTTTACATAAGGCATGTGCAATGAGTTTGAAGTTGTTCAGCTTTGGATTGTTCATATCGTCTTTATTATGGCAAACAACACATTTCTTGATCTCCATTCCATCAACATACGGATATTTAATGTTGTCGTCAGACTTGGAATGATGGCATTCTCCACACTCAAAGGCTTCCTGATGCTTTTTGTGAGGGAATTTGGCTGATTTTATTGCGGCAGCGGTCTTTAATATTATTTCATCAGGACCAGTATCACTCGCAGTTTCTTTATCTCCGGCAATGCTCATCCCGCCTGCAAGTACCAAACTTAAAATGAAAACCAATAATTGTATGAGATTCAAAGCTTTCTTCTGCATTACTTTCTCTTTAATTGAGTATATTTACCTGGCAATGAATAGTTGTTTTACTTTTTGAGTTGAAGTTTTTTATTCACAGCAGGGTTATTTGTCAAGGTTCTTCTTTTTGTATTTTCTTTTTAAAAGGACAATGAGTTCTGTGGATAAATTATTATGGGATGTTTTTTTTATTAATGAGGTTGTTCACTGACTTGTCTCTTGGAGGTATAT
>JBDLJI010000216.1:0-4342 GCA_039714455.1 Thermodesulfobacteriota bacterium | reverse complement strand
GTGGTTTGTTCGAGAGCTCCAAATATAAAATCAAGCAGAAGAGTGAAACCGCGCCATGACATTTCAGGTTGATAAAAAGAAGGGATTTGACCTGCGTAAATCTCACCTTGGTAAAACAAAACGTGTGGTTGTCAAGGTCGGCAGTGCGGTTCTAACCGATGAAAGCGGACTGAATCAGCAAGTAATGAAAAACCTCGCGAAAGAGGTTTCCTTCCTTGTTAAATCAGGGATAGAAGTAATAATCGTAAGTTCAGGAGCTGTTGCTGCCGGAAGAAAAAGACTTGGGCTGCAGATTGACAAAAAACTTGGGCTCAAGGAAAAACAGGGAACTGCAGCAGTTGGCCAAAGCAGTCTCATGCGCGCCTATGAAGATATTTTTGATCACTTGGGGTACAAAGTTGCCCAAGTACTTCTCACCCATGATGACCTTTCCAACAGAAACCGTTATTTAAATGTTCGCAACACCATATTAACCCTGCTTGACTGGAATATAGTCCCGATTATTAATGAAAATGATACTGTATCAGTCGAAGAGTTGCGTTTTGGTGACAACGATACCCTCGGAGCATTGATTACCAACCTTATTGAGGCTGATTTATTTGTTTGCCTTACAGATGTAGACGGGCTGTACACAGGAAACCCTAATGAGGATTCTGAAGCAAAGCCTGTTTATACTGTTGCCAAAGTTGATAAGAAAGTAAAAGCCATGGCTGGAAATGTCGTCGGTGCTCTTGGTGCAGGCGGCATGCAGAGTAAAATTCAGGCAGCACATATGGTTTCTGCCCGTGGCGGAAGTTCCTTTATCGGTTCAGGACGTACAAAAGGTATTCTGCATAAGCTTTTTGCATGTGAAGCAGTAGGAACTTTTTTCCTGCCCCAGGCAGAAAAAATGCAAAGCCGCAAACACTGGATTGCTTATGTTTTGAGGCCTAAGGGATATCTTGTCCTGGATCGGGGTGCCTGCAAGGCCCTGGTGAAAGGCGGAAAAAGTTTATTGCCTTCAGGTATTTTAGAGGTCAGGGGAAATTTCAAGGTAGGTGCTCCTGTCCAGTGTCTTGATGAAAAGGGAAAAGCCATAGCAACTGGATTGAGCAATTACAGTGCTGACGACCTCGGTAAAATAAAGGGAATCAATTCTGTGCATATCGAAAAGGCGTTGGGATATAAGGATAGTGACGAGGTAATTCATAGGGATAATCTAGTTGTTCTTTAATAACGCAAATCAATAATAAACAACTTATGGAGTAGGGAAATGTCCGTTCAGAATACAGTTGAATCTTTGGCTGTTGCAGCAAGAAAGGCTGCCAGGGAAGTAGCCTCTTTATCCACGACCAGTAAAAACAATGTGCTGTTGCGCATGGGTGAGGCACTTCAGGAGCAGAAGAACTATATCCAGGCGGAAAACGAAAAAGACCTGGCTAAAGGCCGTGAAAAAGGTTTATCCGCTGCTATGCTGGACCGGCTGGCCCTTTCTGATAAAGTTATTGAATCTATGATTGTCGGCCTGCAGGAGGTGATTGCCCTGCCTGATCCGGTAGGCGAGGTTGATGAGATGATCAAGAGGCCCAGTGGTATCATGGTCGGCAGGATGCGCATTCCTTTAGGTGTCATAGGCATGATATATGAATCCAGGCCCAATGTGACAGTCGATGCGGCCGCCCTCTGTTTAAAGGCCGGCAATGCAATCCTGTTGCGCGGCGGCTCAGAGGCAATCCATTCCAATCTGGCCCTGGCTAAAGTCTTGCAGGATGCCCTGGCTTCCGAAAAAATTACTCCGGCAGCAATCCAGGTTGTGCCGACTACTGATCGCCAGGCGGTGAATATCTTGCTGTCTCTTGAGGAGTATATTGACCTGATCATTCCCAGAGGCGGGGAGGGGTTGATCCGGTTTGTTGCTGAAAACTCCAGGATTCCCGTACTTAAGCATTATAAGGGTGTCTGTCATGTATTTGTCGATGCTGATGCTGACTCTGATATGGCGGTCAATATTGTCATGAACGGCAAAACCCAGAGGCCGGGGGTGTGCAACGCCCTGGAAACCCTCCTTGTGCACCTGGATATTGCCTCTGCCTTTCTGCCGTTGGTTGCCTCCAAGCTTGTTGAGGCTGGCGTAGAAATGCGCGGTTGTCCCAGGACAAAGGAAATACTGCCGGATATCAAAGATGCTGTGGAAGAGGACTGGCCGGCCGAATTTCTCGATCTGATCCTTGCGGTCAAAGTGGTCGATGATCTGGATGCGGCCATGGACCACATTGATAAATATGGCTCCCAGCATACCGAGGTCATTGTCACCAAGAGTTATGCCAATGGCCAGCGTTTTATCAAAGAGGTTGATGCCTCAGCGGTGATGATCAATGCCTCTACCCGGTTCAGTGACGGCGGCCAGTTTGGCCTCGGCGCCGAGATCGGCATCAGCACCACCAAGCTGCATGCTTATGGCCCCATGGGATTGAAAGAACTCACTACCAGAAAGTTTATTGTCTATGGTGATGGTCAGGTGCGGACATAACCCATTTCAGTATTATTTAACCCTTTAACCCGCATTTCTCACGAACATTTCAGCATTCAATAGTGAATGGTGATAGTCAGAGGGCATAGAAGACGGTATGCAGGATATTAACAGGAACAGAGTGTTTGCGAATGGTGTTAATAAAGAAATATGCTGAACTGTCCGCACAAGGCAAGCCGATACATCCGTATAGCCTGCAGTGTAAGGCGGTAAGCATACTAAAGTATAGCTCAACCCCCTTACACTTTGTCTATCCAGCGTCTCGACTTGTAAGAAACCCGGGTTAGTGCGATCTTTTTTGAGCACTGATAGCAAAAAAATTTGTTTTTAGTCGATTTTGTGTTATTTTTAAATTTTACGTTGCACTTTTAAGTGACATATTGTAAAAACAATAACACTGAATCCTCTATTCTTTAAAAAACAAAACTATATTTATTGAGGATGAGATGAAAGGAAATAAATGACAAAATGAGAACTCTACATGCGACAAATAATGTCACCTTATGTGACAAACAATGTCACTTTGATACATCTATGAAGTTAAAAGGGAAAAGCAATGTGCAAAACTAAAAGAAGATTTTTGATGATATTGACGTTTTGGGCAGCCATTGCTATCTCGAGCACAGCCCTGGCCCATAAGGTCAACATCTTTGCATATGTCGACAACGGCGTGGTATATACGGAAAGCTATTTCCCGGACGGCAGGGCGGTTGAAAACGGCGCTATCGAGGTATATGACAGCCAGGGACATAAACTGCTGGAAGGCGTCAGCGATAAAGAAGGATTTTTTTCATTTAAGGTCCCCAAAAAGGATGACCTGACCATTGTCATCAATGCCAGCATGGGCCATAAGAATAATTTTATCCTCAAGAAGGAAGAAATTGGAGACTGAAACAGTGAATCCCGACAGTATTCTGCAGTTATACCGACTTTTCCTTATTGTTTTGGCACCATGCTTGGTGCTGCATTTTAATCCTGCATCGCTTTCAGCAGAAGAAATATCCAACCCTGTCGGCTCTGACATCCAGGCTATGTCACAGGACCGGAACGTTACGGATAATTGTGCTGAAGTTGTGGCCCTGCTCAAGACACAAAACAATAAAATCTCCAGGGAATTCCGGATGATCAAAAGAGAATTTGCGGCGCTTAAGGAAGCACTTTCAGAACCGGGTCTAGAGGAGATATTTGGCGGCATCGGCTATATTATGGGTGATGTTGCGAATATTTGAAGAATTCCCGGAAAGAACATGCTTAAACATCGCCCCAGGAGACCAAACGAGATTTTCAAATTGAGGAGAACTGCTTACTACTGAAGAAAGGCTGCCGTTATTTTTTTCTTGAAGGACAAAGGCATCATCAAATTTTATGAGCCTCTTCAATATTTCCAGTACCTTTTTAAAAGCCTTCAGGGTATTCTTCGAATTTATGAGAATATTCATACCCTCCAGCAGGGCATCCGATTCTTCCCTAAGACGCTTTTCTTGATTTTTGGCACGGTCAAGATCGAGCAGCGCCTTGTGCAGTTCAGTGCTTGCAGTCTGCATATGCGAAACTCGAGTGCTTCCAGGACAGCACTTTTCAAGCTTCTGAAGTGCATCTCTCAGCTCTTTGTCTTTTTTCCCCATTGGCCACCTCTCTTAGAAAAAAGTAACAGGAAAAATAGTCAATTGTTCTTTCTTGAAGTCGAATATAAATAATAATTGAATTATAAATTTATATTAAACATTAAACAAGTGCCACAATGTTGACTTTATGATGGGCTAATACCGAGTCAAGATGTCCACTGGTAATGTTGACTTTGCTCTGTCTCTGAAACTAAATATAATCTGCCTG
>JBDLJI010000215.1:0-4364 GCA_039714455.1 Thermodesulfobacteriota bacterium | reverse complement strand
AAACCATGTGCGGGATTTTTCAGCAGTTCCAGATATGGGACCGTTACATCTTTTAAGATGACATCGATGCCGGATGTATCTTTTATCTTTCGGATGTATTCATCCTGTATTTGCAGCAGTTCATACCCGAAAAAAGGTGTGACGAATTTTACGGCAACTACCTTAATCCCCTGGGCGGCAACAACACGGCAGGCAAGGGTTGAATCAAGGCCTCCGGAGAAGAGTGCTAACGCTGTGGTTTGGTTATTGGTCATAGAATTAAAAGGTTGCAAAGTTCTCAGGTTTCGAGGTTTCGAGGGGTCAAGGTTTCAAGGGTATGAAAATAATTAATTGAGCCCATGTTTTTTTTGTAAAGATTAAATTTAAAACTAAAGATTATAAGCATAAATGCCTCTCCTTGGTTTGTTTTGTTAACCAATTGTTGACTGCTGTTCTTTTTTCTCTTTAGCTTGATCTCTTTATTTTTTACCCTCGAAACCTTGAAACCTTGGCCCCTTGAAACCTATCTTTTCCCTTTTCCCTTTTGTAAAATCTTTTTCGCAAAAGCAAGTGTTTCCTTTGTCACAGAGTCACCGGCAAGCATTCGGGCAAGTTCATCTATCCTGTTATCATCGTCAAGCAAGGTCATTTCAGTTGAGGTGCGTTTGTTTTTCAGGAATTTGTTTACCTTGAAATGTTCATCGGCTTTTGAAGCGATCTGAGGCAGGTGGGTGATGCAGAGCACCTGGTGGTGGTCAGACAGTTGTTTGATTTTATTTGCAATGTCTTCAGCTGCCTGCCCGCCGATGCCGGCATCAACCTCATCAAAGATAACTGTTTCAACCTGGTCTCTGCGGGCTAAAATGCATTTAAGCCCCAGCAGCAGCCTGGAAAGTTCTCCCCCGGATGCTATCTTGACCAGGGGTTTTACCGGTTCACCCTGATTGGCGGAAAACATAAATTCGATACGATCCCAGCCGGACTGCGAAAGTTCCTCAAGCTTTTTTTCCACCGGCTCGAAATGGACCCTAAACTCTGCAGTTGCAAAACTTAGTGTGCTTAATTCGTGGCTGATGGCTTTTTCAAGTTGCGCGGCAGCTTTTGTTCTGGCTCCGGACAGTGATTCAGCTCTTGCTGTCAGGTCTTTTTCTATTGAGGCCAGTTTTTTACTGGTTTCTGCAAGCCTCTGGTCCATGGTGTCAAGATCGGCAAGTTCCTGCTCTGTTTTTTTACCATATTTTATTACCTCTGAAAGCTGGGCTTGCGGTCCACCGTATTTTCTCTTCAGTCTTTGCAGCAGGTCAATCCGGGCCTCAATTTCTTCAAGCCGCACAGGGTCACTTGGGATATCATACAGATATTGATTCAACTGTTGTGTCAGATCATCTATCTCATAACTGCTGCTCGTGAACCTTTCAGCAATTTCGTGCGCCGCCTGATCATATTGTGCCATCTGTTCAAGATTTTTGCGAACCTGGCCAAGGTTGCTGGCAACTGCATCATGTAGGATCTCGTAACTTATCCGGCCCAGTTCCATGAGTGTATCAGACGACTTAAGTACTTTTTTTTCTGCAGCAAGCTCTTCATCCTCACCGTCAATAATGTCACTTTCATTAATCTCGTTAAGCTGAAAAGAAAGAAGGTCGCGCCGCTGCTCCCTGTCCTGCTCCTGCTGCTGTAATTTTTTCTGCTGTGTTTTCAGGTCCGTCCAATGGGAAAAGAACTCGCCGAACTCTGTCCGTTTGGCCCAGAGTTCCCCGATTGAATCTATCGAATCAAGATGATTGCGGGGATTAAGCAGTATCTGATGCTCGTGCTGGCTTGCAATTGAAAACAGGTTCTCACAAACAAATTCAATAAGTGCTGCAGTAGCCATACTGTCATTAATGAAATATCTACTTCTTCCCTGTCTGCGGATAATACGTTTGAGTATCAGAGTGTCCGCAACCTCGAATCCTTTTTCAAGCAATCCATCCAGCAGAATCTTCTTGTCCGGATGTATCTCAAAAAATGCCTCCACAGAAGCTGAATCAGCACCGGTTCTGATCCAGGTGCTTGAGGCTTTGCAGGCCGACAGAAGATTGAGTGCCTGAAGGATAATGGATTTGCCTGCCCCTGTTTCACCGGTCAGCACAGCTAATGAAGATGCAGTTGTATTAGTTTTATGTGTGCTGAAAACTAAGTGCAGTGATTCAATAAGGGCCAGGTTGTTAATTTTTAATTCGCGAAGCATATTCTTTCTATTGCGCAATTAACCTGAATTATTCATGATCATTTAGAAAAAGTATTATTTTTTTAAAAACCATTCCCTGCATAATCGGCAACCATACCTCGTGAATTATCCAGGTTTATGGAGAATGTAATAGATCTTGACTCGTCCAGAAATTAATGTAAAAAGTAAGAATTACAATAAAAAAGATGCCAGGTATACAGGTATTAAGTACAGCAAGGCATCTTTTTTTTTCGTCTGCCTGAATCCGTGACGGGAATTTGAAGAAAAAGCAAAAAGATGAGATGAGTAAACCGGTCAGCCTCAGCGCCAGTCTGGAAGATTATATTGAAGCCATTTCTCACATTGTTGATGAAAAAAAGGTGGCCAGGGGCAAAGATATAGCAAAACGTCTGAAGGTAAGTCGTGCTTCAGTAACTGAAGCTCTGCGATCTCTTTCCAAAAAAGGGTTGGTTAATTATGAACCCTATGAAGTAATCACCCTGACCGAAAAGGGCAAAGTGGCTGCCGAAGATGTTATTCGCAGACATGAGGCCCTCAAGGATTTTTTTATCAAGGTGCTGGCAATTGATGATACAATAGCCGAGGAAAGCGCCTGTCGTATTGAACATGCAGCCCCGCCCGAGGTTATCGAACGGCTGATCCGTTTCGTGAAGTTTATTGAGGTATGCCCCAGGGGAGGTTCAGAACTCATCAAGGGCTTTTCCGAATACTGTGAAAAGGGCAGGACAAAGGAAAGCTGCGAGGAGTGCTTATCCCGGACACTAAAATAATCCTTCAGTGTCATAGCAGCTTTCAGAACTTCGGTTACCCTTTCTCCTTGATACGTTCTACTATGTTATCGGTTTGAGGAAAGCGGCCCTCCTCAAACTTTGAGTAAATCATATTCCCGTCCAAGGAAACATCGAAGACTCCGTTGGAACCGGCAACCAGTTCAATTTCCGCCTCAAATTTTTTTTTCAACTCATCTCCCAAACTGGAAGCCCTGGGCAGATAATTTCACTGGGCACAGTATTTAATGGCAATCTTCATGGGAATCCTCCTGTGTTATTATTCAACGCTGAAGCGTTAAATAATAGGTAAAAGGCTAAAGGTCAAAGGTTAAAAAGAGAGCCTAATCCATTTTTTCTTGCACTGCTTGTCTTCTAGCAGTATATGGTTTGCCTTCAGTTCTGTTTTGTCGAATAAAAAACAGAGAATTAATGATATAAATAACCGGCAGCATACTCTGATTGCAGCAAAAGTTAATGCAATTAAATCATTTATTATTTCCTGGCCATAACGTGAATACAGAACGGAACAAGTTGTCAAAATTACTGGATCTGAAGGAAAGGCTTGACGGGCTGGAGCAAAATCATCTTTGTCGTTTTGCAACGTTAAGCCGTGATGGGGTCCGGCGTCGGCCGCAAGGCGAGCCTGGGCATCGTTTGGCCTTTGCCCTGGATGCTGACAGGATACTGCATTCAAAAGCTTATACCAGATATATTGATAAGACTCAGGTGTTCTACATGGTGAGCAATGACCATGTTACCCACAGGGTGTTGCATGTGCAGCTCGTGTCAAAAATTGCCCGCACAATAGGCCGTTTTCTGCGTTTGAATGAAGACCTTATTGAGGCTATTGCCCTGGGACATGACATAGGCCATCCGCCGTTCGGACACGATGGTGAAAAGGAGTTGGCTGCGCTCTGTGGTGAATATGGACTTCCTCCCTTTCAACATAATGTCCAGAGTGTCCAGTTTCTGGAACGTCTTGAAAGAAGAGGGCAGGGCTGGGATCTGACATTACAGACCCTGGATGGCATTCTCTGTCATGACGGTGAGATTCACAGCCGTTTTTTAAAACCTCTCCGGGATAAGGACTTTGCAGTTTTTGACCGGGAATTACTGGAAAAAAGCAATAACCCGGAATTAGAACTTTCGCCCATGACCCTTGAAGGTTGTGTGGTGCGATTATGTGATACCATAGCCTATATAGGCCGGGATATTGAAGATGCCATAGAATTGAAGCTGATCAAGCGCGATGACATTCCTGTTAACTGCAGAAAAATACTTGGTTATACGAATGGGACGATTGTTTACCACCTCGTTGAAGACCTGATTGCAAACAGTCTGGCATCAGGAGAGGATGGAGAACTGTCGCAGGACTCAATCGG
>JBDLJI010000214.1:0-4366 GCA_039714455.1 Thermodesulfobacteriota bacterium | reverse complement strand
CTTAAGTAGAGCCCCGAACAGGATGATCCAGATAATGATAAAAAAAATGCGGATTGTATTTTGGGGAAGAGTCAATGAAATCTACCTGTATCCTGAATCCGTGACGGAAAATTGCCCGGCGTCTCGGCTTACCTTGCGCGAACAGTTCAGCATATTTTTTATTTGCAGCATTCGTAAACACTCTGTTCCCGTCAATATCCCGCATACCATCTTCTATGCTCTCAGACTATCACCATTCACTATTAAATGCCGAAATGTTCGTGAGAAATGCGGGCTAGTGTACCTGGGGACAGATGTCGGTGCACATGGGGAAAGATTTCAAATCTGTCCCCTTAAATTTGCACCCTTAAAGTAAGCATTTCTTCGGCACCAATCAACCGACTACCCAAATAGAAGTATCTACGCCCATGGCCAATACTTTTTCAGTCACACTGCCAAAAACACCTTTTTTCATTTCTTTGCTTCGGCGTCCCATAACAACGGTGCCGTAATCATCTATTAATGCCTGGCGCACAATCTGGCGGCTGGGATACATGCCTTTCTTCGTTTCAAGGCGGTGGATGCGATCAGAAGGAAATCCACTGTTGTTGAGCATTTGCAGAGGTGCAAGAAAATGCAGGTCTTTGTCATCCTTATGGGCCTCACACCAATCATCCTGCAAGAAGCGTGGACAAAAATCCATTTTGAGTTCCTGCCTCTGGGCAAACATGGCAGAGGAATGAAACAGGGTTATCTCAGCGTATGGATTGTTTTGCAGAATGAAGCAGAGATGGTCAAGGGCCTGCAGGGTGAAACGGGAGCCATCCACCGGGACCAGAAATTTTCTGGAATCCACCTGGCCGTCTACAATCCAAATGGGGACATCATGACATTTTTCAAGGAGGGTGCAGGAAACACTTCCCATGATGAATTCTTCAAGTTTGGAAACTCCGCGCCGTCCTACGATCAGTGCATCGAAAAATCCTTTTCTGGCAACATGCAGGACCTCTGAGGCAGGACTTGTCGTGGAGATTTTTACTTCAGTTGTAACAAATTCAGGGGATATGCCGTTGCGTCCGAGCTGAGCTACTGCTTTTTTGAGGTATCTGTTGGCTGAGGCATAACGTTTTTGTTCTTCCTTGCTCAGCATATTCATTAATTCGAGTTCGTCGAACCATTCCTTCGCAGTCTCGGAGGGATTGCAGGGAATAACAAAGATTAAGTGAAAGCGGATATCATCAAGATTTGCAAAGAGCCTCTCAAGGTAATGAAGGGTATTGGTACTGTATATTGAGGCATCTACGGCAATAAGCAGTTTTTTTTCCATATTATTTTACCTCAGTATAATTTATTCATTCGGATTTTCATAAGTGCAGGTCATGCCGCAGTAATTCTGAAAGACCAGCCGTTTCCCCATCTGTTGCACATAATCAGGCTGCAAAGGGATTTTGCCGCCGCCACCTGGAGCATCCACGGCAAAGGTCGGCACAGCCATGCCGGATATATGGCCGATCATTGATTTCATGATTTCAAGGCCCCTGTCAATTGAAGTACGAAAGTGATTCGTGCCCTTTGTCATATCGGTCTGGAAAAGATAGTAAGGTTTTACACGAATCTGCAAGAGTTTATACATCAGCTGTTTAATTATTTCCGGGTCATCATTGACACCTTTCAGCAGGACGGTCTGGCTGCCGAGAGGAATACCTGCGTCAGCTAACCGATTACATGCTGCGGAGGCTTCCCGGGTGATCTCGTCCGGATGGTTGAAATGCGTATTGATATAAATTGGATGATAGCGCTTGATTATTGATGCGAGCTTTTCAGTCACCCGCATCGGCAGGGTACAGGGTATGCGGCTGCCTATTCTGATGATGGCAATATGTTGGATGGCCCGGAGGCTGGAAAGAATGTAATCAAGTCTGCTATCCTCAAGAAGCAGCGGGTCCCCGCCTGAAACCAGAACATCCCTGATACCATACGCTTTGCGCAGATAATCGAGTCCTGCATCAATCGTTTCAAGACTGACAAGCATTTCTTTGGTGCCGACTTTGCGTTTTCTGGTACAAAAGCGGCAGTAAACGGCACATTGGTTGTTGACCAGAAAAAGGGCGCGATCCGGATATTTATGTACCAGGTTTGGTACGGGGCTGAGATTTTCTTCGTTTAAGGGGTCATCCATGCAGACTGTATCTTCAAGCTCCAATACATCCGGCACCGCCTGGCGCCACATGGGATCACCAGACTGCTTAATCAGTCCCAGATAATACGGGTTTATCCGCATGGGATATGATTTCGTTACCTCAAGAAGTGGATCAGGTGTAATGCCAAAAATCGGCTGGAGTTGTGCCGGTTGGGTGATGCTTTCTTGGAGGAGAGTCTGCCAGTGTTCCATTGATCCTGGATTGTATTGTTTTTAAATCTGGGAAGATCACTGGATCAAACTTCCCTTTAAAGCAGAGAGAAATTGCCTTGGATGGATTTATTTAGCAGAGAATATGCTCGAAAAAAATCTATATTTTTTTCTCCAGACCTTGGATATTCACATGCTCTCCTAAAACAACCAGAATATCACCAGGCAAAATATCAGTATTGGGATTAGGGTTAAACAGCATCTCACCTTTTAGCCTTTTGATGGCCACGACAATCAGGTCATACTCAGAGCGGATGCCGGAATCCATCAGAGTCTTGTTGGCAAAAGTAGCTTTGTCAGAGACCTGTAGTTCTTCAAGCCTGAGACCAAGTTCACCTTCATGGACTGTAAGGTCAATAAAATCTATTACTGTAGGTCTGACCAGGGATTGTGCCATTCTCCGGGCGCCGATCTCATAAGGAGAAAAAACCTTGTTGGCGCCGGCGCGTAACAGTTTTGTCTCAGCACCTTTTTTGCCGCTTGATCTGGCAAGAATATAAATATCGGGTTTCAGCCCTCTTGCAGAAAGGATAATATAGACGTTGTCAGCGTCTGAACTTGTGACGGCAATTAAGGACTTGGCATTCATGATATGGGCTTTTTGCAGTATATCATCATTGGTTGAATCACCTTCCAGAACAAGATACCCTAGCTCTTTTATGGCCGCTATTTCTTCAGGGTCGTTTTCAATAATCATAAAGGTTCTCTTGTTTTCATGCAGGATTTTGCTGATTACCTTGCCAATCCGCCCAAAACCACACACGATGTAATGGTCCTTCATGACAGCCATTTTTTTTTCCATAAGTCTTCTCCCTAAAAATGTATGCAGACCACCCTCTATCATGGCTTCGGTAATCAGACTGACCATATAAAGAAAAAAACCAACCCCGCCAAAGATGAGGACTACCGTAAAATATTTTCCGGCAGAGCTAAGAGGTCTAACTTCGCTGAAACCGACGGTTGTGATACTGATGACGGTCATATAGACAGCATCAGTCAGGTTCATCTCTTCAATGAACATATATCCTGAAGTGCCGTAAATAAGGATTATAAGTAATATGAGTCCGCCGGCTAAAATTTTCTTCATGGTAATAAATTGTATGTAATGAGCATTTTGGTAAGTACATCAGAAAGATACAAACAGCCAGATGAACTGGCTACTTTTTTTTTATTTTTTAGCAACCTGCAAGATGGTTTTTATAGATGTGATAGTTTTCAATAAAAAAACCCGCCGGTAAATCCGGCGGGTTTTTAGTAATTTAAAACATAAAGGGTTTTCCCTATTCAACTCCTGCCACGTCGTTTGCTTGTAAACCTTTATCGCCTTTACTTACAGAAAACTCAACCTTCTGGCCTTCGGTAAGTGTACGGAATCCTCCAGTGTCACGGATTTCAGAATAATGAACAAAAACATCATCTCCCTCGTCACGCTCGATAAAACCAAATCCCTTGCTGTTGTTAAACCATTTTACTGTTCCAGTTTCACGATCTGACATAATCAAACTCCCTCCAAATTGATACATGAAAAACGGCCTTGCCCGCCAACAATTGTTGATTCCAAAACTACATTGAAATCAACATATTAAGTAGTTACCCTGATACAAATAAATATTTGCTTTGTCAAGTGGAATTAGTTTTTTATGCGGTTATACAGCTAATGATAACGATATGTTACCTGGTATTAGACTCTGATTCTCAGTCGATATTGGAAGAAATCGGTTAAGTTTTTAAAAGGATTAATTGATTATAATCTTGTTTGCATTTTCAGAAATGATTATATAGAGTCGCAGAAAAATTCACGGTGCCTGGGTGGCGGAACTGGTAGACGCAAGGGACTTAAAATCCCTCGGGGCTTGCCCTGTACGAGTTCGATTCTCGTCCCGGGCACCAATTATAGAAAGGGATTCAGCTAGGTTTGCTGAGTCCTTTTTTTTTGTGGGATTTGTGAGATTGTACAAGGGCTGTACAAGGATGTGC
>JBDLJI010000213.1:0-4375 GCA_039714455.1 Thermodesulfobacteriota bacterium | reverse complement strand
GTTTCCGAAGGTGTTACCACTACCTGTTTATCACTAATTGTCATTGAATAGCGGGGTTCGTCCTGATGTTTGATATAAAGCTCTTTCAGACTGTCGCTCAAGTGTTCAAGGCTGATCATCGAAAGGCCTTTTTCTTCCACCAGACTTTTAAAGTTTATAACCTTGCCGTCTTTCCCTACCCAGGCAACACCAAATTTTTTGGGAGGTTTCCCTATGAAAAAAAAGGCTGTTTCATTTCCTGGCACCACTTCGAGCGGGTCATTAATTTCTGCAACAAACTTTTCTATAATCTGTTGCATAGCGCCAATTTTTTGCACAGCAGGATCATCATTATTCAAGGGGGGGTACTCTTTTGATGAGCTGAACAGCTTGTCCATGAAACCCATAAACTCCTCCTTTTTTTGTAGCGGCGAGTCATGCGTTTTGAACACTTGCGTGTCTTGGCAATTTGTCAACCAGGGTATTGCCATGACTCAACCTTTCGGTATCTCCCTGATCAAAAATGAATTAAAATTTTAAATACCATCACAAAAAAATAAAGTCAAGAAAAGATGCAACTATAAGTCAGGGAAAAGAGTGTGTTTTCGACCATTAAAATGGAGTTACAGACTGATAAAAACGGAACCTGCCCATGACTTATTTGAACCATTTCTTTCAATCAACATCAAATAGCACATCGAGAACATATCTCGTTCTCCCATGCATCAACAGAATATCTCCTCCAACGCTGAGCCTGACATAGTCAGGAGGTAAATGGGACAATTTTCTTTCCAGGTCGAGCGGAAGCCTTCTCCCTTGAATATCCGGCGGCAATTCCCTGTTTTTCTCAATATGTCTCCTCAGGCCAGGATGCGACTTATGTTTTTTTGCCAGCCCTGGTGGTAGTTTTTTCCGTCTATATTTATTTTTGTAATAACGTTTGATCTTCCTGCGATCACTATCGTTAAAAACTATTGCCGCCCGAAAATCTTCACTTTCAACTACAACAGCTCCACTATCAACAGTTGGAGTCGTCGCGCATCCAGCTAGTAACGCTGACAGTACAACACAACAAATCATATATGTTCTTATAAACATGGAACTCTCCCCTTTTTGTTGTTTTTTCTTATTTTCTGCCATCCAGAAAGGCCTCTGCCTCATCTATATCATATCGAGATCCAATAATCAGCGGCACCCTTTGGTGCAGTTCTTCGGGTTCAATTTCCATTATCTCCCTGCCATCGCCCGTTATCGCCCTTCCTCCTGCCTGTTCAACTATATAGGCAAGGGGGGCGGCCTCATACAGCAGCCGCAGCTTACCGCTGGGCTTGGCAGGATCTTTATTATCCTTTGGATATAGGAAAATACCTCCGGTAATAAGATTGCGGTGAAAATCAGCCACAAGAGAACCTATATACCTGGAACTGTATGGTCGGCCGTTCTCTTTATCCTGTTCTTTCAGATAGTTTATATAACGGCGCATATTATCATTCCAGTAGCTGTAGTTTCCTTCATTTACACTGTAATACTTGCTTCTCTCAGGTATTCTTATTTCAGGATGGGAGAGATAGAATTCACCGACACTTGGATCAAGTGTAAAACCGTGGACACCTTCCCCTGTCGTAAAAACAAGCATCGTGCTGGAGCCATAAATGATATAACCGGCAGCTACCTGATAACAACCCTTTTGCAATATATCTAGTGCAGAACCCGGTTTTCCCTCAGCCGGATGCCACTCTTCTTCTATATCCGTGTTCCTTCTACCAAACGGTGATTTCCCATCATCCGATTTTCGGCGGTGAATGGAAAAGATTGTGCCGATATTGACATTGACATCAATGTTTGATGAGCCATCAAGAGGATCAAAGGCAAGGGTATACTTGCCTTCATATCCTTCCTTCACAGGGATGATGGACTCTTCCTCCTCGGAGGTCATGACGCAGAGATATCCGCATCTGGCCATCCTTCGCTTTATGGTATTATTGGCAAACTCGTCCAATTTCTGGACCTCTTCCCCCTGTATGTTTGTTTTTCCTGACATGCCGAGAACATCAGCAAGCCCCGCCATGTTTACTTCGGCTGAAATGGTCTTGGCCGCTACAATTAACTCGCTCAACAACCCGGACAGATCTCCGGTCGCCTCAGGATGCATGCGCTGCAAATCCATGATATGTCTGCTGACAGTCATTCCAAGTGGCCTATACATAACTCTCTCCTTTTTTGAAGATTTTCCCGACCGAATAAGGATACAATAAAATTACCCTTGGCAATATAATATTACGGAATAAATAATCCTCTTGTCAAACAAAAGCGATACCTGTAAAAACGGTTTGGAAGATAACCCTGAATGAGTATAACCCAAAAGCTATGAAAGCAGTCAACATTTCCGAACCCGAAGAACAGGCGAAACCCTTTCTGGCTGTTGGCCGATTCCAGTCATATAAAATTCTTTTTACTACCAATCGTCCGTTCAGAAGATTCTGGTTGGCCGGAGTAATCAGCCAGTTGGGGAACTGGTTCAATTATATCGGTATTTTTGTACTGCTCACAAAGCTCACCGGCACCGGCGGAGCTGTCAGTTGGTTTTTAATCGCCAAATTTATCCCGACTACCTTTCTTGGACCCGCAGCAGGAGTTATAGCCGACCGTTTTTCACGCAAGTCCATCATGATCATTTCTGATCTGCTCAGGGTATTTATCGTACTCGGTTTCCTTTTTGTCCGTCGCCCTGAACATGTATGGCTTGTATATATTCTTGCCCTGGTACAGGAATCAATCTGGACCTTCTACGATCCGGCCAGGAAGGCATCTGTACCCAATCTCTGCAGTGCGGAAGAACTGTTACTGGCCAACGCCTTAAGCGGCGCCACCTGGTCTATTATGCTGGCATTTGGTGCGGCATTAGGGGGATTTGTCACCCAGTTTTTCGGATGGCAGACAGCAATTATTGTTGACGCCTCAACCTTTTTGATTTCCGCCCTGCTGCTTTCCAGGCTTGAACTGCTTCATCTTCCCGCTGAAAAAAAGGAAAAGCCTACATGGCATGATCTGACCGGTATCACCGATCTGCGTTTAGGGTTTAAATATATTTCCCGGCATAAGGAAGTTGCCACTCTTTTACTGGTCAAGAGCGGCTGGGCACTCTCAGGTGGGATCTTAGTCCTGCTGACAGTTTTTGGTGAACAGGTCTTCTCCACCGGGGGCCAGGGAGGCAAAAGCGGTATATTATACTCCGTGAGGGGTATAGGTGCAGCTCTAGGGCCCATCCTGGCATGGCATTATCTGGGAGAAACCAGAAAGGACATGTACCGATCCATCAGCTTCTCATTTTTCATAGCGTCAGGAGCCTATATATTATTTTCCCAGGCGCCTACCCTGCTGTGGGCCGTTCCCTGCGTACTGGTCGGCCATATTGGCGGTTCCATTCAGTGGGTATTCAGTACAACCCTGCTGCAGCAGATTGTTCCGGACCAATTCCGCGGCAGAGTTTTTGCGGCAGAAATGGCTCTTCTCACCCTGATCTTAAGCCTGTCAACCTATTTTACCGGGCTGGGGCTTGACCGTGGCGTTGATCCCCGCCTGCTCACCATGCGGCTTGCCCTTATCTTTCTATTGCCGGGCACTTTCTGGGTAATCTATCTTTGGATAAACAAGAAGAGTATCGGCAAATCCTGAACTTCTCAACTTCCCTTATTATAAAAAGCCCACATAATGACCACAAAAAAAATGAGAAGTGGGACGTAGTATGTCAAAGTTCCGATGATCAAGCGGTTTCTTTCTTTTTCAAGCAGATCCTTTCTATTGAGGATGAAACGCACATAATTCCGCACCCAGAAAGGAATGGCATCCTGTTCCAGAAAATCAATAAAATAAGACTCCATCCTCTTCTCGGAAGGTTTCTCATTGTACCACGCCTGCCAGGCATCGGAAAAAATCTGAAACTCGCTTATCCCGAGCCAGGAAGATGCTTTGTAGACAAGCTGAATATCTGTGGGCTCATTCTTCTTGAACATGATTTGCGTTCCTCTCCTGAAAACAGCTTTCATTATATCATAATTATTCAACTGCCCCCAGGCCATAGCCGCAATTGTTTTTTGATTCTGTATAAAACAAAGCCCGATTGACCGTTATTGGGTGGCTAACCTGAGACTATTATATCACTACCGTGCCCCGAATCCTGAGATGAAAGAATAAATATGAGCCCAATATTTATAATTATTTTATAGTTGACAAATCAGTCCCACTAATTACATTAAATAAAGCTATTAATAATGATTCTCATATGTATTTTTTTATTAGATCTTATAACAGTAATTAATGGAGGAAATTATGGCAAAATATGAATGTCCCTGTGGATATGTCTATGACCCGGCTGAAGGAGATTATGAAAACGGCG
>JBDLJI010000212.1:0-4388 GCA_039714455.1 Thermodesulfobacteriota bacterium | reverse complement strand
CATATTGTTGACTATTTCGTGAACTCTTAAATAAATGAGTTCACTGACTTCATCACCAATACGAAGTAAAGCCCTTTGTTTATTATACTGGGTTTTTTCTCCTATAGGATCGAGGAGAAAGGGCTCATAAATTGTAAACTTTTTTTCCTGCCACAAAATTGTCTTGTTGCGATTATCGTACAAGGTAAAACTGACTGTCAGTTTTATTTTTATTTCTAAGGCTTCGTCAAAAGAGTCATAAAACAGGCCCGGCAGGTCAATGGAGGATATTTCACCGCTAAGTTTCAGATCAGACTGATCATCTTCAAAAACTACAGCAATTCTACTGGATTTTTTAAACCAGGCATTTAAAAGCCGAAAATATAAAGATTCTAATCCAAGCTCATTGGTCCGGTTCTGCCATGTTGAAACAAGTAATGTTTTGGTGAAATTTTCCTGAGAGTCTTTTTGCACATAGGGGTTGGTGTATCCGCAGCTGCAAAGCGAAACAGGTATGAAAAACAGCAGGAATGAATAAATCAGGAAGTGAGAGGATTTCACACGGCGATCTATTCTTGTTGATATGTTATTCATGCCAACATCTGCACCTGTTATTCAGATCTAAATAACCACATTCACTAATTTTTTAGGGACAACGATTAGTTTTTTAATGGATTGACCTGCAACAAATTTTTGTACCTTATTATCATCGAGTGTCAGTTTCTTGAGTTCATCATCTTCAATGTCAGGTGCAACAAGCAGTCGGCTTCTCACTTTACCGTTGACCTGCAGAACTACGGTGATTTCTTCCTCTTTGGCTGAGTCAGGGTCAAAGGATGGCCATGAGTGGTCTGCCAATTGTTTGTCATGCCCTGTGATTTCCCATAGTTCAGAACAGAAATGAGGTGTCATTGGATAAAGAAGCAGGAGTGTAGTGTCCACTGCTTCTTTAATAACCGGTAGCGCTATATTATACTCGGCCTCATCTGAAGACGGGGATAACATTAAGTTAACCAGCTCCATGACAGCGCTGATGGCAGTATTAAAATGGAACTCGTTTTCCAGGTCCCGGGTAACCTTACGAATAGTTTGGTGGGTCTTTCTGTGAAGGGCTCGGCTTTTTTCATTAAGTTTCTCGGGAATCTGGTTTGCTGCGCTTGCTATCTGCTCCTTATTGTTTTCTACAAAACGGTAAACCCTGTTTAAAAAACGGGATGCACCTTCAACCCCTTGATCACTCCATTCAAGGTCCCGTTCAGGTGGGGCGGCAAAAAGGCTGAATAGGCGGACAGTGTCAGCACCATACCTCTTAACAAGTTCATTCGGGTCAACAACATTGCCTTTTGACTTAGACATCTTTGCCCCATCTTTTATGACCATCCCTTGAGTCAGAAGATTCTCAAACGGCTCGGGGCTGGAGATATAATCAAGATCACGGAGAACTTTTGTGATAAAGCGGGCATAGAGAAGATGAAGAATAGCATGTTCTACTCCACCGATATACTGATCAACCGGCAGCCAGTAGTCAACCTTAGCTTTGTCGAGTGGGCCATCAGTATAATCAGGGCAGGCATAACGTGCAAAATACCAAGAAGATTCCACAAAGGTATCCATGGTATCCGTTTCACGCCTTGCCTCTCCTCCACATACAGGACAGGTTGTTTTATAAAAATTTTCGAGAGTATGGAGAGGAGAGCGCCCACTTTTGTCCGGTTTAGCGTCAATGGGCAGGAGAACCGGCAGGTCTTTTTCAGGCACGGGTTGTATGCCGCACTTGTTGCAATGTAACATGGGGATCGGAGTGCCCCAGTAACGTTGCCGGGAAATTCCCCAGTCTCTGAGCCGGTAAGTTGTCTTGGAGCTGCCAAAACCATTTTCTTCCGCAAAGGCAGTTATGGTTCTCTTTCCATCTTCTGAAGTCAATCCGTCGAATTGCCCGGAATGAGTCAATATGCCTGGTTCCTCATATGCTGCTGAAAGGTCTGAGGCAACAAGTTGTTCGTCGGCAGGTTGAACAACAACTTTGACAGGCAGGCTGTATTTTTCGGCAAATTCAAAATCTCTTTGATCATGTGCCGGGACTGCCATAACAGCACCTGTGCCATACTCCATGAGAACGAAATTTGCTGTAAATATCGGGATGCGGTTCCCATTGTAGGGATTGATACAATATTGTCCTATAAAAACACCTTCTTTCTCAACTTCCTCTTCAGGTTTTTGCTGTTGTCTGGCTTTTTTTGTTTTGGCCACAAAATCAACAACCTTATCTGCCTGATCAGTGTTTTTGCTCAATTCGACAATGGGGTGTTCAGGAGCAACAGACATGAAGGTAGCCCCGAATATCGTATCCGGCCTTGTGGTAAAGATTTTAAGCACATGTTCAGTGTTCTCAACAGGAAAATCTATTTCAGCACCAACGCTCTTACCGATCCAATTGCGCTGCATGGTGAGGACTTTTTCAGGCCAGCCGGTTAGATTGTCACATTCGGCCAAAAGCTCGTCAGCGTAATCGGTAATGCGAAAAAACCAGCCATGCATATCCTGAGGCAGCACCTGATTGTCACATCGCCAACAAAGACCGTCAATGACCTGTTCATTTGCCAGAACAGTCTGGCAGGATTGACACCAGTTAACCGAGGTCATTTTACTGTAAATCAGGCCTTTGTGATACATTTTGATGAAAAATAACTGCTCCCATCGATAATATTCCGGATCACAGGTAGCTAACTCTCTGTCCCAGTCATAACTGAAGCCCATTCTCTGGAGCTGGTTTTTCATGTAATCTATGTTTCCATAGGTCCATTCTGCAGGATGGGTATCATGTTTTAATGCAGCATTCTCTGCAGGCAGGCCAAAAGCATCCCATCCCATTGGATGCAAAACATTGAAGCCAAACATTCGCTTAAAGCGGGCGATCACGTCTCCAATGGAATAATTCCTTACATGCCCCATATGAATTCTTCCGGAAGGATAGGGGAACATTTCCAGCAGATAATATTTTTTGCGGGCAGGATCTTCACTGACTTTGAAGGATTTTTGGGAAAGCCAATGCTTCTGCCACTTGGTCTCAATAGAGGCAAAATCGTATCGGTTGATATCTTTTGTAGGGGATGTGGGCATGTTGAAATTTTAAAAAGTTAATTTGACTCTACATAAGAAGCTGGGATTTCAAGACGAGAGTAATTTTCAAAGGTGGTGAACTTATCAATAAAGGTGAGCTCAACGGTACCGGTAGGACCGTTACGCTGTTTACCGATAATGACCTCTGCAATTCCGCGTTTTGGATTATCTTCACTTTTGTTGTAAATCTCATCGCGATAAAGAAAACAGATAACATCGGCATCCTGCTCAATGGCACCTGATTCTCGCAGGTCGGATAACTGCGGTCGTTTATTGGGACGTGACTCCAGGCTTCTGTTGAGCTGAGACAGGGCGATCACCGGCAAATCCAATTCTTTGGCCATGGCCTTCAGCGACCGGGATATTTCACTTATTTCCTGTTCTCTTCTTTCTGCGGTGCTCCTGCCGCGCATGAGCTGTAGATAGTCAACTACAACTAAACCAATGTTGTGCTCAGCTTTTAAGCGTCGTGATTTGGCCCGCATTTCCAGGACACTGATAGCAGGGGAGTCGTCGATGAAAATAGGTGCCTCTGAGAGGATACCTGTTGCTCTGGCAAGTTTTGGCCAGTCTGTATCCTTGATAAAGCCGGTACGGAGATCTTGTGAATTAACCCGGCTGACCGAACAGAGCATTCTCATGCCAAGCTGTTCTTTTGACATTTCAAGACTAAAAACAGCAACAGGGATTTTATGAAAGATTGCGGCATTTTGAACAATATTCATTGCCAAGGCTGTTTTCCCCATACTTGGCCTGCCAGCCAGGATGATTATATCGGAGGATTGTAGGCCGCAAGTTATTCTGTCGATATCTTCATAACCGGTTGGTACGCCTGTAATTAACTCCTTCTTCTCAGCGAGTTTTTCAACTCTTTTGAAGGTTTCGGGAATAATTTTACTGAGTGCCTGGAAATCCTGGCTGCTCTTGGTTCGGGAAATTTCAAATATTGTCTGTTCTGCATCATCGACCAGGCTGTCTATATCATCCTGTTCTTCATAACAGCGTGCAGCTATTTCAGTAGAGGTTTGAATCAGGCGCCGCAGAATAGCTTTTGATCTGATGATCTGTGCGTAATAGATAATATTGGCGGCAACAGGAACAATATCTGTAAGGTTGGCCAGATAGGCAGGGCCGCCTACTTCATCAAGTTGTTTTTTATTATTTAATATATTGGTAACGGTAATAATGTCCTGGGGTTCATTCTTTTCAAAAAGAGACACCATTGCTGTGAAGATGATCCTATGGGCTTCACGGTAAAAGTCTTCCGGTATCAGCAATTCCAGTATTTT
>JBDLJI010000211.1:0-4404 GCA_039714455.1 Thermodesulfobacteriota bacterium | reverse complement strand
AGCATACTAAAGTATAACTCAACCCCCTTACACTTTGTCTATCCGGCGTCTCGACTTGTGAGAAACCCGGGTTAGTGAGGTTGAGGAACTTTATGAGAAGTCGGGCAAACATCTTCATTGCCAATAACTGTTTATGGAAAATATAAAGCCAACAGGAGAAGTTTCGCATGGCAACCTTGCTGAAGCAGGCAATGGGCAAGGTGTGCCTGCCGACATTTCAGCAAGACAGACCCACGCGCAGGAAACACTGGCTAAGAGCCAGAAACGCTTTCGCTATGCATTCCTGACAAGTCCGGACTCGGTTGCCATTATCCGGGCAAAGGATAAAATCTATACTGAAATAAATGAGATGTTCTCCCTTTTTCTTGGTTATGCTAAAGAAGATATTATCGGCAAATCCTTTTCAGAAGTGGCCGCCTGGCAGGACCGGAAAGAACAACAAAATCTGTTGGCAGACATAGGGAGAATGGGGCCGGTTATCAACCGGGAAACCCGCTTTATAGATAGTGAAGGAACCGTCAAAACCGGCTTGCTCTCCGTAATGACCATGCCTCTGGACCAGGAACTCCATTTTGTCCTGGCCATTCGCAATATTGACGCCCTCCGTGTAGTTGAGGATGCCCTGGAAAAAAGTGAAGCCCGGTACAGGGAGCTTATTAACAATATGAGTAGCGGTGTTGCGGTTTTTGAAGCAAAAAACAATGGAGAAAAATTTGTTTTCATGGATTTTAACCGCGCTGCTGAGCGCACTGAACACCTGAAGAAAGAAGATATTATCGGCAGAAATTTTGTTGAGATCGTTCCTTCAGCAATAAAATATGGTTTGCTGGACGCATTCAGGCGGGTATGGAAAAGCGGTGAACCTGAATACCACCCGGTGGCGATCTATAAAGACGATGAGCTGAAAATATGGAAAGAGAATTATATCTACCGGCTGCCATCAGGTGAAATCGTTGATGTCTACGATGACATCACGGAGCGCAAGCATGCTGAAAGTAAACTCTTGATCTATCAGGAAAAATTGCGATCTCTTGCCTCTGAATTGTCTCTGGTGGAAGAACGTGAGAGGCGTTCCATTGCCACCGACCTGCATGATCAGATCGGGCAGACACTCTCTGTCATTAAGATGCGTTGCTTTGAACTGCGCGATAGTCTAAATGCTCCAAATCTCATCCGCCAGATAGATGAAATCAAAGAGCTGGTGAAGCAGACGATCCAGGAAACCCGCTCCCTTACCTTTGAATTAAGCCCACCGGTTCTCTATGAACTTGGCCTGGTTGCGGCCATTGACTGGCTGGCGGAACAGTTTCAGCTCAAGCATAACCTGAAGTGCACTGTTGAAAGCGACAAGAAGCCAAAGCCACTGAGTCAGGACATAGAAATTGTTCTTTTCCGTTCGGTGCTGGAGCTACTCGTTAATATCGTTAAACATGCCGAAGCAAAAAAGGTAAAAATAATCATCAGGGTCAACAAGAAAAATCTCCGCATTCGGGTTACAGATGACGGCATTGGGTTCAGCCCGAAATCGAAAGGGGCCAGACCATACAAAGATCAGCAGTTCGGGCTCTTTAACATCACCGAAAGGATACGTCATCTTGGAGGAAAACTTGAGGTGGATTCCCTGAGGGGAAAAGGCACAATGGTGACCCTGGTGGCCCCTCTTGAAGCACCTGATAAGGATTGAGGAATAATATGAGTATTCGTGTTCTAATAGCAGATGACCATAAAATTATGCTGGCCGGGCTCCGCTCCCTTCTTGAAAAGCAAACGGATTTTGAGGTGGTGGGTGAGGCTGATAATGGCAGGAAGGCTGTGCAGATGGCCCAGGAAAAAAAGCCGGATGTGGTTGTCATGGATGTCTCCATGCCGGACTTAAATGGCATTGAGGCAACGAATCAGATAATCGAAAGCCTGCCGGAAACCAGGGTTATTGCCCTGTCAATGCATTCTGACAAGCGTTTTGTCATGGGGATGTTGCGGGCCGGCGCCTCGGGGTACCTCCTGAAAGATTGTGCTTCACAGGAACTTGCCAATGCCATTGACCAGGTGGCAGGGGGTAAAAAGTACTTAAGCCCGGAGATAACAGGGGTTGTCATAGATGATTTTCTGCTGGGGGGGGGCTCATCAGAAGAAGTTGCGACTGCTGCATCGCAGTTGAGCCCCAGGGAACGGGAAGTCTTACAGCTCATTGCCGAAGGCTGGTCAACAAAACAGATTGCCTCCCACCTCTATGTCAGCATAAAAACAATTGAGACCCACCGCAGGCAGATTATGAAAAAGCTTGACCTGCACTCAATTGCCGACCTGACAAAGTATGCCATCAGGGAAGGCCTTACCTCTATAGAGTAGCGGTTTCAGCGCTTAGCAAAGTCATACCGTTGCACCATTTTGAAATTTTATAAAACAATATAGGGTTTTGCGAAGTGTAAAATCAGAGAATCCCTTATGGCTCTTTTTTGTTCGAAATGTTTAATATTTAAACCTAAGGTATTAATATAATATGTAAAAGTGCATAGAGGGTTGCTGCATTGTGGTATAATGGTATGTGATTTAAACCCTTGCCCTAGGTATTACAATGTGGTAGATATGGCAAAATTCAGCAAACTGTTGACTAAGGGAGAAAAACTTGTAATTTCAACAAGTAATTAAGGTATTGCAGGTGGCGGGCAAAGAGCCAAAAAAGGAGGTGATGAACAAAGAAGCCTTGCTGCAGCAGTAAATGGAATCTACACTCAACTTGCAAGAAAAAGGAGGGGAGCTTTGACTACAGCAACTGTTTGGTTAATTATTTTCGTTGCCGCCTACTGGTCCTACTGTATTTTTTGGGGGATTAAAGGAGCCAGGTCGGCAAAGACCGCATCAGATTATTTTATCGCCGGCCGTACGATTCCGATCTGGGTTTTCGTTCTGGCTGCAACCGCAACAAGTTTTTCCGGCTGGACCTTCATGGGCCATCCGGGACTTGTCTACCGTGATGGTTTCCAGTATGCCTATGCATCGTTTTATGCCATCACGATTCCTTTCACAGGCGTAGTTCTCCTTAAACGCCAGTGGATCATCGGCAAACGTTTCGGCTTTGTAACACCCGGCGAGATGTTTGCAGACTATTACGGTTCAGAGGCCATCCGGATCCTCACCGTTATCGTTGCCCTGATCTTCTCTGTACCCTATCTCGGTGTACAGCTTAGAGCTTCCGGCTTTCTGTTCAACGTACTGACCGATGGTTTGCTGGGCGTAGAGGCAGGCATGTGGATGCTGTCCATCGTCGTTATCATCTACGTGGCATCCGGTGGACTCCGGGCTGTGGCCTACGTTGACACCCTGCAATGCCTCCTGCTGGCCTTTGGTATCGTGGTCATCGGTTTTATTTCCCTGAATGCAGTCGGCGGCTGGTCTGCTCTGCAGGAAGGTATTGGAAAATTAACCTCACCGGAGATCATCCCGGCACTGGGTACAGCAGTTGATCCCAAAAGGACACCAGACGGCTTCAGCCATTACACGGCCATCCCGGGTGTTATCCAGTTTGTTAAATCCGGTACGAAAGCAGCTGGTGGCGCCTGGACAGGTGTTATGTGTCTAACCTACATGTTTGCTCTTATGGGCATTCAGTCATCCCCGGCATTCACCATGTGGTCATTTGCCAACAAGAACCCCAGACCTTTTGCTCCGCAGCAGGTATGGGCATCTTCAGCCGGCATCGGCTTCATCCTTATTTTCTTTACCGCTATCCAGGGTCTTGGCGCTCACCTCATCGGTGCCGACGCCAATGCATTGACAGCAGGTGTTGCCAAGGATGTTCTGCAGATCGGCGGAAACATCATGGAAATGCCAGGCAAGCAGGGAATGCTCGTTCCTGCACTGATCCATCTCTTGTCTGACACGGCTCCATGGCTTGTCGGTCTGCTGGCAGTCTGTGCCTTGGCCGCCATGCAGTCAACCGGTGCTGCCTACATGTCTACAGCCGGTGGTATGCTGACCCGGGATCTTTACAAACGCTACATCAATCCTGAAGCAGGTCATGCAACCCAGAAACTGTTCGGTCGTATCGGCGTTGTTATTATCTGTGGTCTGGCCCTTCTCGTTGCCACAACCTCCAAGGATGCCCTTGTTCTCCTGGGCGGTCTGGCTGTTGCTTTCGGCTTCCAGATGTGGCCTGCCATCGTAGGTGTCATCTATGTACCATGGCTTACCCGCCAGGGTATTGCCGTCGGTCTTTTTCTCGGTCTTATCGCAGTAATGATGACTGAGTCCATCGGTGTAAAATGGTTTGGTATTACTGCCTGGGGCCGCTGGCCCTGGACAATGCATTCAGCCTTTTGGGGAATTTTCTTTAACGCTGGGGCAGCCATTATTATCTCTGCAATGACGCAGGGCGGCGATAACAAGGAACACAAGCAGAAGTTC
>JBDLJI010000210.1:0-4408 GCA_039714455.1 Thermodesulfobacteriota bacterium | reverse complement strand
ACCAAACTGACGGCAGACAGCGGTTTTCATACCGAAGCAAACATGAAGATGCTGGCAGGGGAAAAGATAGACGGATATGTGGCCGACAGAATGTTCCGTAAACGTGATCCCCGTTTTATCGCTATAGACCATTACAAGGAGAGGCACCGCAAGGAGCGGGCCAGGATTGAAGGAAGAAAAGGATTGTTTAAAACAGTAGATTTCACCTTTGCCAAGGATTTCAGTTACTGCATCTGCCCGTCTGGCAAAAGACTCTATCGAAACGGCAATAACATATCGATCAAAAATTTCAGGGCGCATAAATTCAAGGGCCCTAAGTCAGCCTGTGTCCCTTGTCAGTTAAGATCACAATGCCTTCGTTATCCTGAACGCACCGAAATACGGCAAGTTGCCTATTTTCTCGGCAGGTCTGAAAAAGGTAAGAACACCTTTACTGAAAAAATGAAACGTAAAATAGACTCGGCTGCAGGGCGACTTGTCTATAGTATGCGGATGGGTACGGTGGAACCCGTCTTTGCCAATATCTGCAGTACGTTGGGCCTGGATCGTTTCACTCTGCGAGGCAGAACCAAGGTCAATAGCCAGTGGAATCTCTTCTGCATGATTCACAACATGAAAAAAATTCACAGCTTCGGACCGGGGTTTGCGTAAGAAACAGAGTCAATCAGACAACACAAGGTTGTTTTAACGGTAGCTTTGCGATAGGAAGATAGGAAACAAGAAAGATTAGAACTTCGCAGTTCGGCAGATCGAAAAAAATAAACCTTGCCGGACAAAATCAGAACTCAAGAAAAATCGTTTTTCTACAGACTCGTTAGCCATACATTAACGAGAGTTGGGATTGCCATTTTTGCATTAGCAGTTGTATCTTTAATTTTTCCACTCCTTATGATCTCTTCCCCCAATTACCAAGGACTTATTCAAAGGATAATGTATCTCCAAATACTTAGTTGGATTTGGACAAATTACCCAACAATTTTGACTGACAAGTCATTACAGTTGATCGCCAAAAAACAACGTCAAATGAACACAACGTTATCCGGGGAATTAATATCTGCAGGGGTAATGAAATATCGAATTACTGATGAACTCAACACTGCGGACCACTCTTAAAGGAGACGCATGAAAGACGATTCCGAATCTATTCTCATGAAAGCTTCTTTTGCCCACAGGGAAGGCAGGCTTGCTGAAGCGGAAAAAGGCTATCTGGAAGTATTGAGAAAAAAGCCTGATTGGGGACAGGTGCTGAATGCACTTGGAACGGTATTCCTGGACCAGTCTCAGCCGGATAAGGCCAGGAAAGTTTTTGAAAAAGCAGCCGACCTTAGACCTCCAAATTTTCCGGCATGCTATAACCTGGCCAGGCTGAAACAGCGAGAGAACGATCACAAGGGTGCCATAAGTATTTACAGGGCCATGTTGGAAAAGCAGCCTGGTCTTGGTGAAGCATGGAATAATCTGGGTGTCGCATATAGGGAAACCGGGGACCAGGATGAAGCCATATCCTGTTTTCAAAGGGCAGTGGCGTTCTCTCCTGGCATGGCAGAGGCATGGAACAACCTTGGCGTGGCACAGGACGAGTTTAATATGATTGAAAACGCTTCAAAGTCATACAGAAAGGCCATTGAGATACGGTCAGATTATACATCCGCCCACTTCAACCTCGGGATTTCTCTGCAAAAGCTCAATCGATTCAAGGAAGCCGAGGAACATTACAACAAGGTGCTTGAGACCAAGCCGGATGATGAGGCGGCAAGATTCATGCTCCAAAGCCTGGGGACATCTGCAGCACCTGATGCCGCCCCGGTGGAACACGTGCGTAGGATCTTTGATCGGTGTGCCGGGACTTTTGAAAGGATCCTGGTTAAAGACTTAGAATATAAGACTCCTGAGCTCCTGTTTGACCTTGTGCGCCCATATTTGACTGAAGAAATGAATGTCCTGGACCTTGGCTGTGGTACCGGCCTGGGTGCTCAACTCTATCGGCCCTTTGCGAAAAGACTGACAGGCGTCGATGTATCGTCAAAGATGCTCGAAAAGGCAGCAGAGAAGAAAATCTACAACCGGCTCGAGGTTTTTGACATACTTCAAAACTGGCCCTTTCCACAAAAATTTGATCTGATATATAGCTCTGACGTTTTTGTATATTTGGGAAATCTCGATACGATCATCAGGTCCGCATCTTCATATCTTGTTTGCGGAGGGATCATTGCATTTTCAGTGGAAAGACTGGAAGACAACAGCATGGAGTACCGGCTCTTTCCCAGCGGTCGCTATGCACACTCACGGACGTATATTAAAGATTGCCTAAGGCGTCATGGATTGCAATTAATGGAGGCAACAAAATCAGATATTAGGAAGCAGTCAGGAAATCAGGTCAAGGGATTATTAATTGTAGCAAAAAAGGAGGTGTGCGGGTCGCATCTTAAGGAAAAATCTACCTAACCATGTGCACTTGACGCCCTGAACCGGGCGCAAGTGAATTCAAACGTTGAAACTGTATAATAACTTGTAAAGAGTTAAAGAAAAATATGGGATTGATGATCCAACATTGGACTGAAGTCGGATTGCCGTTATGCTGCGCTCCATTGCAAGCCCCTTAATTCCAACATTAAAAAAGATCAAGCCCCATGAATGGATGCAGGGATAAGCACGAACCTGTTAAATTTAAATACTGTATCTTCCCTCTCCGCCTGAAAGCACACATAAGCGGTTTTGCCATCATCCGACAACCCTATCTCCTGCAGAAGCTCTCCGGAAAACCGTACAAAAACGCCCTGCTTGAAAAACTCATCCCTGCTTTTATAATCGTAGACCCCTTCCCAGTTCTGCCCCATCTGCTTCCAAATCAATTTCCTCTGCTTGGCAATGGGTTCCTGCTTAAAATGGTGGGGGAAAAAATGGTGGCCGCAGCGCAGCCAGTCAAAAATGAGCAGTTCCCTGATCAATTCTTTGTCAGGCCGAGTCCGTGTAACTTCAAACAAAAGTGAACTCATAAATTCCTGGGTTGGGGCCAAATCAAAAAAACTTTTTTGGCGGCAAACCGTCAAAAGTGATTCAAAAAATGTAAATATGTCCTCTTCAGTTCTACGCAGATAATTCCATAAATTCCTGAAATAACGGTTATTATAAAACGCTTCAACGCATTCCCCAAACCAGAACAAATCCTCGAGTTCACTCTTATCAAGCCATCTGTTTGCCAGCAACTCATAGGGCGGATTTTGGCATACCACCAAGCCATATTCCTCGATGGATTTGCTGATCGGTGCATCAGGCAGGATTTTCAGAAGCCCCATCTGGATGTAATGTGACCCGAGCGCAAATACCTCGGCAAAGGAACACGCAAACGATTTCCTGTTCTCATAGGGCAAGCCCAGAATAAGGTCCAGATGTAAATGGATAGTATCCAGAGAGACAAGTTTTCGGATATTGTGCTCAAGCTTTTCCAGGTCGCATTCTCGATTAATAGCTTTCAGGGTTTCCGGATTGGTGGACTGCACACCAATCTCAAATTGAAACCGGCCAGGGCTCACCTGCTCCAGGAACTGAAACATTTCTTCAGTAAAGCGGTCCGGCGCCATCTCAAAATGAAACAGAGTGTCTCCCGGCTGCTCTGCCAGAAAACGCCATATTTCAAGGGATCTTTCCGGAAGATCATTAAAGGTACGGTCCACAAAACGGATAACTTTGGGGGGATTTCGCAGTATGGATTTTATTTCATCAAAAACCTGAGAAGGCTGTAAGTGACGTACCCCCTTTTCTGATGCTGATAAACAGTAGGTACACCCGAAGGGACAACCCCGGGAGGATTCATAATAGATTTGTCTGTTCTGCAAAGGACCGGAAAAATCATCCTTCCTGTAGGGACTTTTGAACGTCTTTGTCTTGCCGCAGTTGTATTTTCTCTGCAGTTTGTTTTCTACAAGGTCATGATAAAATGATTTTCCAACACCCTCGATTTCCCCATGGACAACCGTGCATCGCCTGGAAACTTGAGATTGCAGGTTTTGAACAAGGGCTCCGGCCTGGGGGCCGCCTAAAACAATTGGCGTATCAGGAAGTATTTTTACTAAATCACTCAGTAAACGCTGAATGTATAAACTGCTCCAGATGTAAACAGAAAAAAAGAGCGCTTCCGGTTCACCCGACCCGATTCGCCTCAACATGGGGTAGTATGGATCATTGATGGTGTATTGTACGATCTCGGGCCGGCACTCTGGTATGCTTTCCTCCAGGCCCGACCTCACATAAAAAAGTGCCAGACAGGAGTGAGTATACCGGGCGTTCAGTGCGATAAGTTTGTAAAATAAAGGTTTCAAGGTGTCCAGCTGTCCAGGTGTCAAGGGTTCAAGGGTTCAAGGGTTCAAGGGTTCAAGGGTTCAAGGGAATTTTAATATCCTTACCCAAA
>JBDLJI010000209.1:0-4426 GCA_039714455.1 Thermodesulfobacteriota bacterium | reverse complement strand
TCTGTGTTAACTGTAAGAAGGTTGTAACCCATTATTCTGAAGATGACCTTATTGCTGCCGGGTTTGAACCTGAAGAGATTCCTGACCTTGATATTTGCGGACCTGATGGATGTTCAATCTGCAGGGGCGGGGGGTACAAGGGACGTGTCGGTTTCTTTGAATTAATGGAAGTGACCGATGAGGTTGCCAAAGCCATCAGTGCCGAAGTGCCTGAGGACACACTGCGCAAGACCGCCAGGAATGAAGGAATGGTGCCTCTGCGTATGGCAGGTCTTCAGAAGGTTCGTGAAGGTGTCACCAGCCTTGATGAGGTTCTCAAGAAAACCGTTTTGACAAAAGAGAGCCTGCCATCCTATCTGATCAACCCTGATTTGGAAAAATATGATGATAGTGAGGTTCTCATCCGGGAAGGTAATACGGATAATGATTTTTTCGAACTCGTCCAGGGCGCAGTAATTGTTGTTAAAAGCGGCAAGAAAATTGCCGAGGTTACCCAGCCCGGAGCATATTTCGGGGAGATGGCAGCCATTTCCGGGGAAGCCAGATCCGCATCAATTATTTCTAAGGGCTACTCAACTGTCAGGCGCTTCCCGGGTGATAAGATGTTTGAAGTTATTGAAACCAATCCCGTGGTTAGCAAACATCTATTTAAGGCCATGGTCAGCAGGCTCGAACATTCAAACGAAATTATCATGAAACTGGCTAACGGTAGGAAGGTCAGGTAAAATCAGCATTGAAGATTGAAGAATGAAGATTGTCGGTATTTATTCCTGCTGATAATTGAAAAAGCGCTTTTTACCTTCAATTTTCAATTTCTCAAATCTTCAATTTTGTTACCCTTCATTTTGTAGATATTCAACTAGCTTCTCAGGAGCGTCCAGCATTTTAACTGCCACCTCAGTAAGTGGTTGGCCATTACGTTCGGCTTTTCGGATAACTGATGAGTCAGAGAATAAGGCTGCTGGGGGTTCTCCCAAAGCTTCTCTGAGAAATTTTTTATCTTCCTCGTCCTGTACAAGATTTCCTATAAAGGATATTTTCGGAATACCGGAATCAACTGCCAGTTTTTTTATCTTCTGAGCTGTCCTCACACTCGATTTTGAAGGGATGACCACTATCAAAAGATGATCCACGCCGGCAATTGTGCCGCGACCCAGATGTTCTACCCCTGCTTCCATGTCAAGCAAAACAACTTGGGAGGGTGAGAGCAGCAGCTTGGTAAGCATTCTTTTGAGCACCGTGTTTTCCGGGCAGGCACAGCCACCCTCGGCTGTCTGGATTGATCCGAGGACCATAAGTTTTATTCCGTCCTGCTCAATCATGAATTTCTGCAGCAGGTCATCAACTTGTGGATTGATCTGATAGAAGGGGGATCCCTGTACTTTTCCGGAACGTTCCACCAGAAGTTCAGTCATGTCGGCAATGGGTTTTATCTTATCAATATCTTTTATGCCGATGGTTTGGGCCATATGCGGACTCGGATCAGCATCTATGAGAAGCACCTCTTTGCCTTGTTTTTTGAATTGGTTGGCAAGAAGCGCCATGATGGTTGTTTTACCGACGCCGCCTTTACCGCTGATTGCTATTTTCATAGGTCTTTCCATTCAATGTCTACAATATATCTTGCATGTTTCTTAAATGTGATTATTTTCTTTATCACTATAATATATAGTAATGATATGCAGTTGATGCCACAATTGAAATGAAAACAGCCGAATGTTATCTTAAAAGGCTGTATTTTTTTAGTTTATGACAGGTGAGTATACAATGAGGAGGATCAAGAATGTATAATCGATATACCGGTAATGAACGTGCCATAACCCCGGCGGCCCGCACCGAAGCTTCAACTATTTTTCTTGCCAAGGTTTTTAACTGGATGGCAATTGGCTTGGGGTTGACCGGTCTGGCTGCTTTTTTGACCGTTAACTCCCAGACAGCATTGCAGCTTATTTTCGGTAACAAGATGGTCTTTTACGGTCTGATTTTCGGTGAACTGGGGATGGTTTTTTATCTTTCCGCCAGGATTCAGCGCATATCTGCGCAGGCGGCCACCGGGCTGTTTGTCGGCTACTCTATCTTAAACGGTGTCACTCTGTCAGCAATCCTGCTTCTCTATACAATGACCTCTGTAGCTGCTACTTTCTTTGTCACTGCAGGAATGTTTGGAGCCATGGCTGTCTATGGCTTTGTAACCAAGAAGGATCTTTCCAGTTGGGGTTCCTTCCTCTTCATGGGGCTTATCGGCATAATCATTGCCTCGGTGGTTAATATGTTTCTGGGAAGCTCAATGATGTCCTGGGTAATTTCCGGGATCGGGGTAATTATTTTCACCGGACTGACCGCCTATGATGTCCAACAGATTACCAGGATGGGGGAACAGGGGATCATGAACGGTGGTGAGGCGGCTATCCGCAAGGGTGCAATAATGGGGGCCCTGAAGCTTTACCTTGATTTTATCAATCTGTTTCTGATGTTGTTGCGCTTTATGGGGGACAGAAGATAAGTTTGATTAAATATCCGACCCCTCAGGGCCCGGATATTTATTAGATGTAGAAAACATTTGATTATTTCTCTTTTAATTCTTCATGTTTTCCCTTTCACTATCAATTGCTGCCGTATTTCGCCTGATAGCTATCCTGCAGTCTGATAAGGTTTTCCAGGTAATCCTGTCTGTTTTCCAGATCACCATTTGTTTGAAATTCTGCAATAAGTGCATCGAGAGTGTAGCGAATGTCTATGCCATAGCGGTTTGCATCAACGCTGTTAGCCCGATCAATTATCAGAATGGAATAATAGCGTATCAAAAGCCTTAAGTGGAGTGCCCGGCGGAAAAGATAGGATTGACCTCCCAGAGTATTGATAAAGTAGCCGGCATATTCATAGAGTCCTGCCAGGGGAAGCTTGATATTCAGATTCTTATTCAAACAGTCAGGTTCTATTTCCGACCATTTGTAGAAAAGAGCCATAGTCGGTTCTATAAGTTCACGTTCATTGATCAAAACGTCTTTAATCAGCAGAATGTCTTTTGGTCCCAATACCCGGAAAAAATGAGCCATGTTGTTCAGAATTGCAAACAGATCATCCGTCTCCCTGACTACAACAGGCGGGTTGGCGATCAATTTTTTGATAATACCGTTCAAGTGGTCACTGGTTGATCCTTTCATGCTATATTCCCGAATGTAATTCTGGCTGTCAAGATATTCAAAAAACAGAAGGATCTTGTCTGCTGTTTGCACGCACTCGTTAGGTTGTTCAGGGGCAGTTTGTATTTTGCCAGGAGATAAATGGAGGGATGACTCTTCTTCCTCTAAATGGAGGGATGACTCTTCTTCCTCTAATGGTGGAAGTGCTTCAACCTGTTGCTCAGTTGCTTTCTCTCCACCTTCTTTTTCAAGCCAGGTTATTTTAGGAGTTCCGTCTTCGTTAGACTGTAGCCATGGGAGGTCCCCGGAAATATATCCCCAGCCCAGATAGAGAATTCCGGCCAGAACGATAATAAGAAAAGTTATTATTGGTGCAGATGAGCGTTTTGGAGGTCTGCGTGGATTTTCAGACATAGTAAGCAATTAAACAGTTGTTGTGAGATGTGTACGATCCTAAAAGCTCGTTGAAGCTTAAGTTTAATGTTATCTCGCTTTTTAAAACAGGTCAATTGGAATTATGTATTTATGAAGAATAGTAGAGGCCTGAGAGTACTAATGGAAGTCTAATTTTTTTATGCTTGACTAGGCTGTTCTTAAGCACTATTATTGCGTCGTATTTTACTGAATTGCTATTCAGTGTTTGTCTCTTGGACACTGTTCTATGGCATATATAACTGGCTTAGTTCAACAAATTAATTTCTTTCATAAAATTCATTAAAACAATATCTGAAGGAGGATAAACTTATGCCAATTTGTGTTGTTGGTCATTCCAACCCTGACACCGATTCTGTCACCGCTGCTATTGCTTATGCCAATTTCCTGAATGCTACAGGTGCTGATGCAAAGGCATGTATGCAGATTTCTGCCGAGAACCTGAATCCTGAGAGTAAAGTTGTACTCGAAAAATTTGGTCTTGCGACCCCTGAAGAAATTACCGATGCCGCAGGCAAAGACGTTGCATTGGTTGACTTCAGTGATGTTGCCCAGGCACCTGCCAATATTGGCGACGCTAATGTAGTCGGTATTGTCGATCATCATAAAATCGGTGATATTGTTACCAGCAATCCGATCTTTTTCTATGCCAAGCCCGTAGGTTGCACCGGAACCGTTCTATTGGAAATGTACAAATCAAATAATGTTGATTTGCCCAAAGACATAGCGGGCGGTATGCTCTGTGCCATCTTGAGCGATACTGTTAATTTCAAGTCTCCCACATGCACGGATGCCGATAAAGCTGCAGTAGCAGAGCTTCTGCAAATTACAGGTGTTACCGACCAGGATGC
>JBDLJI010000208.1:0-4431 GCA_039714455.1 Thermodesulfobacteriota bacterium | reverse complement strand
GGCAGAGATTGCATGCTGTTAAGAGGGTGGCCCTCAATTTTTCAGCAACCCACGATATCACAATACAACCCAGCCAATAGTGCTAGTTTTATACTAGCACTATACTGTAATCTTTCTATTCTTTAATAGTTCGGCAATATAGAGTATGGTGGTTGAAATTATATTGATATTTCAACCTCTTAAAGCAAAATATCACCTTCAAACCTCAGGAGAAGATAATGACCGCTCCCAAAATTCTTGTCATAGACGATGAACCTGCCCTGCAGAAGGCTATGCAGAAAGCTTTAAAAAACGAAAACTACGATATTATTTTTGCCGACAATGGTCTGGAAGGGCTTGAGCTGTTAAAAAAGGAAAAGCCGAATCTGGTATTGCTTGATCTGCGTATGCCCAAGTTGGATGGTTTAGGATTCCTGGAAAAAATTAATATCAAGCCGGATGACCCCTATAGTGTTGTTATCATCACCGGGCACGGCAATGACAGGGAAGTGGAGAGAAGCTTTGAGCTTGGAGTCAACTTTTTTCTGCATAAACCTTTAAGCCTTGTAGAAGTGCGCTGCCTTGCAAGACGTTGCCTTGAAATGAAAGCAGTCGAAAAGGAACTGCGGGAACATCGTCACTCCCTTGAAAAACTCGTCACACAAAGAACAAAGGCCCTCATAAACCAGGTACGCTTCCAGCAGAACCTGATCGATTCAATTCCGGCTCCAGTTTATTTTAAGGATACAGACCTGAACTACCTTGGTTGCAACAGAGCATTTGAAGAAACGCTTGGCTTTACAAAGGAACATATTGTCGGCAAGACAGTACATGATATCCTGCCGGAGAAACTTGCCAGGATTCATCACCAGAAAGACCTGCAGCTCCTGCAAGCCGGGGAAATCAAATACTATGAAGTGTCTTCAGCATACCCTAATGGCAAGAAACATGACCTGCTTGTTTTTAAGGCTCTGTTTCACAATAAAAACGGTTCTGTGGAGGGGCTGGTGGGAACCAACCTGGACATATCAGAAAGAAAGCAGGCTCAACTCCAGCTTGAACTGCATGCCGAAGAACTTGAAAATGCCAACACGGCTCTACGCGTGCTTCTGAAGCAGGTTAATGAAAATAAAACCGATATGGAAAGCAAAGTTCTCGATAATTTTGCCCGCCTTGTAAACCCCTATCTCGACACCCTGGAAGCAAACCTGGCCAACACCCCGCAACAGGAATATATCAAGGTGATCCAGGAAAATATCAAAAAGATCACCTCAGCTTTTTCCCAAAAACTTTCTTCAAGTTACATCGGATTAAGCCCCAGGGAAATACAGGTGGCAGACCTCGTGCGGCATGGGAGAACAAATAAGGAGTCTGCCGGGGTCCTCAATGTTTCAATTAATGCGGTGGAGTTTCACAGGAACAATCTGAGAAGAAAACTGGGCATACAAAATAAGAAGGTCAACCTCAGGACGTATCTGCTCTCAATGGATTAATACGACAGGGATGAAGAAGCAGAATACGTGTTACCATAAATGTGAGTCTAAATGATCCTTTTCGAGAGAGTAGAAGAACAGAGCAAATTATTATGATGCACCGACGTATTATTGCACCAACAAATTATGACATCACATAATTTCCCAACGGTCCGTCAAAAGCAAATTCATCGGATCTCTCAAACTCACATCCAACGGAGTTTTTACGGACATCCCTGACAGTAACCTCTTTGTTGATCTCAGTCCGGTGCTCATCATCAAGAGCAAATTCTACGGTAAGCTCATCATCCACTCTAAGATTTTGTGCATCTAAACTGGTAAACTGCAGGCCGCCAACAGAAATATCCCGGATGACAAGATTTCCGCTACTGTTATTCTGTGAATGATTGGTATAGGTCCCTCTCAGATATGTTTTTTTGCGAACTCTTTTGCGGAACTCAAGAATCACCATAAACTTTTTACTGCAACTGCATTTAACTTTAAGTTTGTGTTTATAGCCCCTGAATGAATCTACAGGGATGACTTTCTGGCGGCCGCAATACGGACAATTTAATACAGCTGTATTGTCTGGCCTGACATATGTTTTGGAGACTTCAGATTCTGACATGATCGCATTCTTAACTAAGGGTTAATTAAAATTGAAGGACATCACTCAAAAATATTCTGGTTTCATCATTTAATCAATATGGTTCTCATATATAAAGACAAGTGTCAAACAAATTCATCCCAAAACCGTAAACCGTCAGATTTCACTTAATACATCAAGCGTTTTTCTCCTTCAATCTTCTGGATAGCGCCAATTGCCTGTGTTACCTCCAAGACTCCCATATATTCACCGGCCTCATTGTACACAGGATAGTAGCGGATCAGAATCTTGTCGCCCCTGAAATCAATCCAGAACTCGGCGTGATCCATGGTTCGCTCCTTGAATCCGCTCACTATCTGATTCACCGTCCCAACACTTTTTTCCGGGTGGCATTTTTCCACTTTCCGGCCAATAACAGAACGAGTCCTTGGAAAAAGCTTGGTTTTGTCCAGTTTATTGAAATAGGCTACGGTATCTTCTGCATCCACAAATGTCACTTCAAAAGGCAGGGTTTCCATGATGGCATCAATCTGCTCATAGGAAAGGTTGCGAATAAGGCGCTTCCTGGCTTCGCTGTCTTTTTCCACTTCGGCAAGCATCTGAGCATAATGGTCTCTGGCCGCATCTCCATAGGTCTGCTGGTCCAGGGTTTTAAATGCGCTTAAAAGGGATGTATTATCCTCATCACTGAAGAGCTTACGCCCCATGGGATAGAGCACATCATTTTCCTTCCAGATATGTTCGGCCCGTATGGTAAGATACTCAAACCCTTCGGCTGCAAATTTCTGACGCTTGGTTGCCGCTGCTTCAGCCAGGTTTGGAAGTTCGGCCATCATCCGCAGCAGCAAGTTTCTCTCTGCATCATGCTCCATAAGCATTACCCCTATGGGGCCTCCCTGGACTGGAAGGCCTTTTTGTCCCATAAGGGGGAAGAGAAATTTTTCCTCCTTGGTATTATGAACCTTGTCGCCGAATTCCAGAAGAAAATCTATGGCTCTCTGCATCTGCAACGGAGCCTTGACTGCCTCATCAATCTTTTCCAGATTGTTCTTTAATACAGCCATGGCCCGCTCAATCATTTCATGCTCTGCCACAAGGAAGTCATCCCACCTAGTGTAGTTTTCCATATTGCGCCTCCCGCAAGTAAAAATATAATCTCATATTGCCTCACGCCATCCTGTGTATAAATAATGCTGCATGTCCTTCTATTGAATATGTATTTACTTTAGATGATCATATGACACAAAACCTTGACCTGGGTCAATTGAAGCTCAATTATTCTTCGTAGCTACATAAACTATTTTAAGCGGTCAGGAAATAATAAAATATGCCAACAAGAATAATGGAACCAGTGCGAAAAATCTGATTATAGGTTATCAGCTCCACAGCCAGCTTTGGCTGAAATATGCCTGCATAAAAAGGAAATTGATGCCGGACGGCACGCATGGGAGCAGAAAGGACATTTCCTGCCAGCAAAGCCACAACGACCTGCCGGGCTTCCAGGCTGCCATTATCCAGCAAGGCACCTGCCGCAGCCAGCCCGGCACTGATTTCTGCGGTAAGCTGCAGGGCAATCACCCCTAAACTCTCAGGGTGCAGCCAGGAGAGGAAACCCACATGTCCGGCCAACCAACCCTCCAACAGATCAAACATGCCAAAACGATTCAACAGGAACACGGCCGTATAGATCGGTATGGTAATTAAAAGTATTTTTTTGATCCTTTTCTGAAAACGGATCCAGGCTTTTTGAAAGGCTTGGGCAACATTGCTGACCGTATTTTCATCAAGCCTGCAGGTGACACAGTGCTCTTTATTGACAGGAAGCATAATCCTTCCAACAACCAGGATACAGACAGTACGCAGAAAAGCGGCCAAAAGGGTCAACCCGACATAAATAAAGGCCACTCCTTTTAACATGGGAACAGCAAGAAAAAACAGAGTTGGAAGATGCAGAAAATAGGTCGGCAGACTGTTAAAAAGATTGGCGAAAATAAGCTCCTGCCGGCTTATCTGTCCCTGGTCATATGCTTCTGAAAGCATGGTGTTTGCCGTTACAGCAGAAAAAAAGGCCATGGAGAAACTGGCACCGGTTATATCAGACAAATGGGCTCTGCGTACCAGAGGAGAAGCGATTCTGGCAACTCTATGGGTCCAGTTCAGGGACTCGATTAGGTTGCCGATCAGCAGGCCCAGGGAGATAAAAAAGACCAACCTCAAAAGAGGCCCAAGCAACCCCTCCCAGAGCATGGCAAATGTTTCAGGCTGCTCCATGATTATCACTTTATAGCATTACTGTTTTAACGATAACAGCAAAAATTATATCCCACATAAAAAGCAGATCAATCCCAAATTCGATTAAAACATATTATTTCT
>JBDLJI010000207.1:0-4433 GCA_039714455.1 Thermodesulfobacteriota bacterium | reverse complement strand
AGGCAATTGTAGCCGTGCGAAGGTGCGGTACCCCTGATCGCTTACCTCTTGACTAGTCAATAACTACATAAGCAAACTCCATGAACACCCAGGAAACGATCAGTTTTTTGCAGGAAGAACTATCCGCATCACAGCAGAATACACTCCTTTTTCAGAGTATCTTCAAGGCAATACCCGATGCTGTGGCGTTTGCCGACCTGGAACGCCGCATTGTAATGATGAATTCTTCCTTTGCAAAAACTTTCGGCTATCAAAAACATGAACTGATCGGCAAAAAAACAGACATAATCTACGCTAACAGGGAGGAATATGAACGACAGGGCAAAATCAGATTTCATCTAAACAGCAAGGAAAAGTTGCAGCCGTATGAAGTTGTCTACCGAAAAAAAGACGGAACCATCTTTCCCGGAGAAACCGTTGGCGCACCCATAAGGGATGAAACCGGAAAAACGTACGGCTTCATCGGCGTAATACGCGATATCAGCAATAGGAAAAAGGCGGAAGATTCCCTGCGTAAACTGGAGTTCATGTATCGTACAGCGGCAAACTTCACCTATGACTGGGAGCTCTGGACAAACCTGGATTCCACCTTTCGGTATGTTTCACCCTCGTGTGAACGTATCACCGGTTATACGGCTGACCAGTTTATGCAACACCCCAATCTGTTCAGGGAAATTATTGTTCCTGAAGACAGAAAGGCATGGGATGAGCATCATCATGATGCCCATGAGGTATTTAAGCTGCGTGAGATTCAGTTTCGCATCAAGAGACAGGATGGCTCCATCGGCTGGATTGAGCATGCCTGCCAGCCTGTTGTCGGGCAGCAGGGAGAAGTGTTGGGCGTTCGCTCGAGTAACAGGGATATTACGGAGCGAAAAAAGGTTGAAGAGGATCTTCGCTGGGCTCTTTCTGAGATAAAAAAATATAAAGAAAAGCTCGAAGAGGAAAGTGCCTGTCTTCGTAAAGAGATCAAGCTGGTCTGCAACTATAAACGTATTATCGGCAGCAGCAATGCCCTGCAGTACGTCCTGTTCAAGATTGAACAGATCGCCCCCACCGATACCACGGTAATCATTTTTGGCGAAACAGGAACCGGTAAGGAGTTGATTGCCCGGGCTGTTTATGAACACAGCTTGCGTAAAGGGCGTTCCATGTTGACGGTCAACTGTGCCACCCTGCCGACCAACTTGATCGAGAGTGAGTTGTTCGGTCATGAAAAAGGGGCATTTACCGGAGCCCATGCCCGTAAAATTGGCAGATTTGAAACCGCAAGCGGCGGAACCCTGTTTCTTGATGAAATTGGCGAATTGCCCCTCGAAGCTCAAGCCAAGCTGCTCAGGGTTCTTCAGAATGGAGAGCTTGAGCGATTGGGAAGTTCCCGTACAACCAAGGTTGATTGCGTATTCCACTGATTCCGGCCAGTGATTCCAGTCGAAACCGGCCAGGCATTCCACGCGATTCCGGCCAGCGAATCGGAGCGTAGCGACGCTGTTAGTTGTCCATTACCTTTTTCTCTTTGTTCATGTCAAGTTTGCTTTCTTTTTTCTCATAGAATCTCCTTTGAGTTGTATCTTGTGGGCACTGTGTACCAGCCGGTCCAGAATGGCATCTGCCAGGGTCGGATCGCCGATCTGTTCGTGCCAGTGTTCCACCGGCAGCTGGCTGGTCACAAGTGTTGATTTGAGGCCATGTCGGTCCTCAAGTATTTCGAGCAGATCGTGGCGCTGTTCCTGGTTCAACTCAAGCAGCCCATAGTCATCAAGCACCAACAGATCTGTCCTGGCATAGGAAGTCAGCAACTTCAGGTAGCGGCCATCCCCTTTAGCCAGACTCAGGTCTTCAAAGAGCTTGGTTGTTCGCAGATAGAGAGCACTGAGACCTTCTCTGCACGCTTTCTGGGCGAACGCACAGGCAAGGTAGGATTTACCAACGCCGGTAGGCCCCGTGATAATCAGGTTGTTGTGCTTTTTAATCCACTGGCAATCAGCCAGCCTGGTAACAAGGGACTTGTCCAGGCCACGAGGATGGCGGAAGTCAATGTCTTCAACGCAGCCATCCTGGCGCAATTTGGCCTTACGCAGCCTGGTCTTCATCCTCCTGGTCTCGCGGACGGCCTGCTCTCGGTCAAGCAGGATACCGAGTCGTTCCTCAAAGCCCATGTCATCAAGGCCATCCATTTGCATCTGTTCGTCCAGGGCCGCGGCCATACCGGTGAAGCGCATTGTGGTCAGTTTTTCAAGTGTCGGGTGAAGCAGCATAGTATTCTCCTTTAATGGCTTGTTGATGTGTAGTACCCGGCGCCACGGATATTGTTATGTTGAACCGGCGTACCTTCGTTGTTGGTTCCCGGCAGTGGTTTTTGATCCAGCCCATTCTTTAAAATGGACTCTATGCTGCGGTATGAGAGTGCATTAATGTGCAATGCACGTTCACAGGCGGCCTCAAGGCGCTGGTTGCCATAGGACTTACCCAGCCTGAGTATGCCCAGCAGTGACCGGTAGGACTGTTGGGGATGCCGCCTCTTGACCAGTAGAGTTTCAGTCAATATGACGGTTTGCGGGCCGACCTTGGCTGCCCAGCGTTTAAAACGATCCGGAGTCCACTCAAGGTATTTACGGTGGTTGACCGGCATGTGTTCTTTGACGGTTGTATGACGTCCGCGACGGTCATCACGAAGATGGCTTGCTACCCGCTTGTTACGGTAAAAACATTCCACCGTACTTGCTGTATAGCGGACATCCAGCTTCTTTTTTACCAGACTGTAGGGGACGGAGTAGTAATGCCTTTCCACCTCCACATGGTAGTCAATATGGACAGTGGCTTTTTTCCAGTAAGCCAGCTCGTAGGGTACTGGAGGCAACGGTTTCAGGGCGGGTTTGTCTATCTCGTCAAAGCGGCTTTTCCTGCTGCCGGGGAGCTTCTTGAAAGGCTTCTCATTCAGATCCTGCAGCAACCGTTTGATCTCCAGGTTAAGTTCGGCAAGACTGAAGAAGGTATGTTTGCGTAGCCTGGCCAGTATCCAGCGTTCTACCAGCAGAACACCGGCTTCCGCTTTGGCCTTATCCCGTGGTTTTCGTACCCTGGCAGGGAGGATCACCGTCTGATAGTGACGCGCCAGATCATTGTAGGTGGGATTGATGTCCGGCTCGTAGCGGCAAGCCTTGCTGACACCGCTTTTCAGGTTGTCAGGGACGACAGCCTCGGGGACACCGCCGTAAAAGGAAAAGGCACGAACATGGGAACCGATCCAGTCCTCAAGGCCTTGGCTGGCTGTGGCTTCTGCATAGGTGTAGCTACCCGCACCCAGCACAGCAACAAAGATCTGAGCCTTGCAGATTTCACCGGTTGCAGCATCAACGATATCCACTGTCTGACCGGCATAATCAACGAACAGCTTCTCTCCTGCCCGGTGTTCATGACGCATGACAACATCGAGACGGGCGGCCCAATCACGATAACTGTGGCAGAACCAACTGTACTGGTAGCCATCAGGGTGTTGCTCTTTGTATTCCTGCCATAACAGGTTGAGGGTAACGCTCTTGCGAGATTGCAGTTCCTTGTGGACGTCGTGAAAGTCAGGAACAAATCGTGAGCTGTTACGTGGTGTGGAGGGAGGGAAAAGCTGATGCTCTAAAGCTGTATCATCGAGCGTATCAGGCAGTGGCCAGGTTAAACCAGCCATCCTGGCACGCTGCAGGTAGTCGCTGACAGTACTGCTGCCAATACCGCAGCTTTGACCGATCTCTCGGTTGCTGCAGTCACATTCATGCTTAAGGCGTAATACCTCTCGTATTTTGCGCATAGATAACCTCTTTTTCGGCATGGAACTCTCCTTGAATTATTTATTCAAAAAGGGCTCATCTACCATCTGGTTCTATGCGTCGCTACTCTCCGAGTTATAGTGGCCGGATTCCTCTGGAATCACTGGCCGGAATCGAATGGAATCCGTGGCCGGAATGAAATGGAATCACCGGCCGGAATCACGTGGAATCGGTGGCCGGAATCGTCTGGAATATGCAACACACACCAACATTTCTAGATGACGAATTTAAATATGAAAATATAGCTCATGAGATAACCCTGAATTTCACTAGTGTTTGTAGCTTAACATATCTTTTATTACCTGCCTTACTACATCAAAACAAGGCGGTAATTTTAAATGTTAATTCCGCGCTTGCGCTAACGCCAAAAACTTCCTCTGCTATTTATTGCGCAACAAAAGGGGCTTTGAATATCTTCTCTCAATCACTCCGTTATCAACTTGAGAAAACAAATATAAGTGTACAACAAGTATTTTTGGAATTGGTTGATACGTCGATGACAAGAGGCAGGGGTAAGAACAAGGTTTCTGCTGAGGATGCCGCTAAAAAAATAATTCTAGGTATGGAGCGTAATATTTTAGAGCATTATATTGGCAAGGTCAAGCTTCTCAG
>JBDLJI010000206.1:0-4435 GCA_039714455.1 Thermodesulfobacteriota bacterium | reverse complement strand
CGATTCAAGGCCATTCGCTTCGTTGAGTCAAATAAAGAGGATTTTGTCATCATAGAAAAAATGGCCCAGAGAGCTCTGGGTGCCCTAACGGAACACGGGAAGTAGCAGATGAAGAAAAAAATTATCATGGCTTTCTTCTTGTTATTTCTGCTGTTCCTTGCCGGCATTGTCGCAACCCTGCATATTATCGACAAGACAACCGCAAATCTTTCCTCTCTGCTTTTGCTGCACAAGGTAGAGGTTATCCGGCAGGAACTGGTCATCAACGTTCAGACGGTACAATCAAATCTGTATACCATTGGCACATCATTCAACAAGGATTTGGACATTATAGTGGATAATGTCCTCACACTCCGCGAACGGGCCCAAACATGTTCTAATTGCCATCATGAACCGGAGATGGCCAATGAAATAAGTCAATTGCAGGAGTTGACGGGTCAGTACAATGAGGCCCTCAGTTACTTCATAACTTCGACGGCGGACACTCAACGTATCAAGCGCCTTCAAACTTTTGCGGCCGATATCGGGGACAGGATAATTGATAAGTCGCAATGGATGGCGATGATAGCCAACGACAGCTTACGAAAAAAGACAACTGCGGCAATGGAGGAAGTGGCTGACTCCAGAAAAATTCTAATTGGCACTCTTACCTTTGCATTTTTTGTAGGCGTCCTTTTCTCCCTTTATTTCATCAGAAGTATCACCAAGCCGGTTACAGAACTCTTGGGCGCTACACGCAAAATTAAATCAGGCAATCTGCACTACCAGATAGAGGAAAAATTAAAAGACGAGTTTGGAGAGCTGGCCGGATCGTTCAACGAGATGGCCGTTTCCCTGCAGGAGCAATATGCAAAATTAGAGCAGACGGAACAACTGGCCGTGATGGGTGAACTTGCAGCCGGCATGGCCCATGAAATAAAAAACCCCATGGCAGGGATCAAGGTATCTATGGAAGTCCTCAGTCAAGACTCACCTCTTCCTCAAGAGGACAAAGAGGTGCTTCTCCGGGTGATCAATGAAATTGACAGAATCACCGCCATGCTCAAAGATTTACTCAGCTATGCCCGTCCCCCAAAACCCAAGTTGATTTCTCTGGATGTCAACCAACTCCTTGAAGGAACAATCAAATCCGCCCGCTATTCCCTGCGCTCCCCAAAATACAAGGTCAAGGCCCCGGACATGCAGGTTGAATTCGTCAAAGACTTCAGCACTGAACTTCCGCATATTGTTGCCGATCCTGGTCAACTGCAACAGGTTTTTCTGAACCTGATATTAAATGCGGCGGACGCTATCTACTCCGCATCCGGACACCAGGGGCTCATAACCATACAAACCCGGGAGTCCTCGGACAAGACCGTAAAAATCTCAATTGCCGATAATGGGAAAGGAATAGACAGCAATTTGCTGGAATATGTATTCAAACCGTTTTTTACTACCAAGTCCCATGGAACCGGTCTGGGGCTGGCTATAAGCAAACGTCTTGTCGAGCAGCATAACGGTGGTAATATCACTTTTGAGAATAACCCTGGGGGAAAAGGGGTGGTCTTTACCCTCACTTTTCCTATTGATGAGGGGTGACCGCAACATGAGGAGCCGTTGTCAATCTGCAGTAAAAGCTGTTTTGTTATAAAACAGATCAGGCTGACGGGTAGGTGCGTTGTTTTTTGAGGCCGGTTTGTTCCGGGCCGCGCAGGAAGGCTATTATCATGCCAAGGATGGCGATAAACCCTCCTGCCTTCATGACAAAATGAAAGCTTTTCATGAAAATCTCTTCCAGGGCAGGTTGATACTCTTTCAGGCTTAATCCATCGCTCAATTGATAAAAGACGCTGTTAAAAATTGCTCCGGCGATAGCCACTCCCAGGACCATTCCCAGGTTGCGCGCTGCAGCAACTGTTGCCGATGCTACTCCTCGGCTTTCAGGCGAAACGGCACTGAAGGCGGCGGCACTGTTGGGCGGCAGGAAAATAGCGGTGCCTATACCGGCCAGGGAAAGGCGCCAGATTATGGAGAAAAATGAAGCATTGGCAGGGATGACTGAAAGGGAGAAAAGCGCGCCGGCAATAATGGCCATTGCCAGGGTGCAGAGTAGACGGGAACCGATACGGTCAAAAAGTGCCCCGGCAAAGGGTGAGACTATAAATAAAGAGATAAAAATGCAGGCCATGATTCCGCCAACAACATTTACCGGATAGCCGCCGGGGTGGATAAGATAAAACGGCATGAGGAATACAAGGCTAAAGAGACAGACAAAGAGGATAATCGCTGCCACGATCGGCATGGAAAAAAGTCTTATCCCGAAAAGTGAGCGTGAAAGTATAGGATGTCTGACCCGTGTTTCAACGTAAATAAGACAGGTTGCGGCCAGAATGGAAACGGCTATGAGTGAGAGGATGGATAAAGAAAAATATCCCCAGTCATAGGCATGGGTTATGGCCATAAGCAGGGAGCCCAAAAGGATAGCCAGGAGAGCTGCACCAGGCCAGTCAAAGGTTTCCGGCCTGGTGATATCCGCCTTGCTGCCCTTTAAGAGAAAAAAGACACCTGCGGCAGTGAGCAGACCGATGGGGATATTTATATAGAAAATGGCACGCCAGGAAAAATAATGGATCAGCAGGCCTCCCAGCGCAGGTCCGGCTGTAAGGCCGGAAGCCACCACCGACCCCATCATGCCTATGGCCCTGCCGCGTTCTCTTTCCGGAAAGGTATCAACGATCAGGGCCGGAGTACAGGCCATGGTCATTGCAGCACCGAGTCCCTGAAAAAAACGCGCCCCGATAAGCCAGTGAGCCGTAGATGCTATGGCGCAAAAAAAGGAGCCAAGGGAAAAAAGGCATAAACCCAGACTGTAAACCATGCGCCTGCCCCGGATGTCGCTTAATCTGCCGAAGGAAAGCAGCAGGGAGGTAACGGTTAAAAGGTATATCATGACCACCCACTGGATGGTGGCAAGGGGAACTGCAAAATCGGCCATGATGGAGGGCAGGGCTATATTTACAATGGAGCCGTCCAGTGTTGCCATAAAGATGCCGATGGCAACCATAAGAAAAATGAGCCAGTTTTGCGTTTTGGGAAAGGTTTTTGGATCTGTCTTAGGCATGGGCCCATATTGGTAAAAAATATGCCAATGTCAATTTAAATTTAACCTTCTCTTCGGTAAATTGTCTTTCCAGGAAGCCAAGGAGCCAAACCTGGTACCATTCCAGGTAGTTCTTCATGGCTACCGATTATAAGCGCCCCTCCAGGTTTGAGGCACAGGAGAATTTTTTGGCTAATTTCTTCCTGCAACTCACGAGAAAAATAAGTAAAAACAAGATTGCGGCAAAGGATGAGATGAAAGGTTGAATCCGGCTGTGCGTTTCTGATGTCCTGCTGCAGGAAATGCACTCGTTTCTTGTGCTGTTCCGTTATACAGAAAAGTACATCTTCCCGGGTGAATGCCTGGGTTCTCATTTCAGAAGGCAATTCGCGGATACTGCTTGCAGGATAGCAGCCCTTCCTGGCCCGGTTAATCATAAGCTGGTCTACTTCAGTGGCCAGGATTTTGAGATCAAGGTCCTGGTTGTTAACCCCTGATAGATCCCATAATAAACTGACGGAGTAAGGCTCTTCTCCCGAGGCAGAACCGATACACCAGCAGAAAAGAGCGCTATCATCTTGACGTACAGCATTTTTAATCAGCTCGGGTAAAACATGTGAACAAAGAGAGTCGTAAATTCCCTTATCCCGATAAAACCTGGAGATAGTAATTCTGCACAAGCTATCAAGAATATGCCATTCCAGGGGATTGTCTTCCAGGTACATCCGGTACCTTTTTAAATCAGCCAGCTCTAATTCATCAAGGCGACGGCCAAGCCGTTTGCACACCTGGCCGCGTACTTTTTTGAAACCAGGCCAGTGCATGTGCAGATGCGGCAGGGCCCATTGCAGAAAGCAGATGCAGGACTCATCCTTCATAACTGATTTGTGCCTCTAAAATTTACGTGTTGCATCATTTGGAGTAGATCTGCTGAAGACTTTTCATAAAGATTTAAGGGGTTATGGAGTGTTATATTAACCTTTCAGGATGATTTGCAAAAAAAAGGTTGTGCGGTAAAGCACAACCCCTTTTGACAACATCTGGTGGGCGATACGGGATTCGAACCTGTGACTTCCACCGTGTGAAGGTGGCACTCTTACCACTGAGTTAATCGCCCGATGATTTTCTGTTTTATTATAGGGTGTTATGCTCCTTTTCTAATCTTACTTCACTTAACTCGTTCCGTTGATTGTGTACGTCATTTGTGGATGAGTTTTATAGTATGGTGAAGGGTGAAATTGTCAATAGATATATTGACTATTGTTTCTGCTCGTCCTTCTACAACCTGAAAAAATGCTTGGCGTATTTATTTATAGCTATCAGTCGTTAAAACTGGACCTGGCGACATATGATGAC
>JBDLJI010000205.1:0-4438 GCA_039714455.1 Thermodesulfobacteriota bacterium | reverse complement strand
TCTCGGGTGCCCATTTGAAATTATTACTATTTCATCAGTATTTGCTGCCTTTAAAGAAAGCCTGGAAAATGTTTTTGCTGCATGCCAAGACAATGCATCTCCGAAAATTGATGTAACTGAACAGAATATTCAGGCACGCATCAGAGGCAATCTTCTTATGGCTCTTTCAAATAAAGATGGGTCACTTCTGCTGTCAACCGGAAACAAATCGGAGATGGCTGTGGGATACTGCACCTTGTACGGAGATATGAGCGGCGGCCTGGCTGTAATATCCGATGTGCCTAAACTGTTGGTATATAGACTGGCCCGATATATAAATCGCCATAAGGAGATAATTCCGAAAAGTATAATTGAAAGGCCTCCTTCAGCGGAACTGGCACCGAACCAGTTGGACCAGGATGACTTGCCTCCCTATGATATTCTGGATGCAATTTTAAAGGCATACCTTGAGCAGAATCTGAGCGTTGGAGAGATAGCTGCACTGGGTTTTGACAGGCAGGTTGTGCAGGATGTTGTAAGACGCATAAGGATTAATGAATATAAACGTAAGCAGGCGCCACTCGGGCTAAAGGTCAGTTCCAAGGCCTTCGGCTATGGACGTCGTTATCCCACAGCCCAGAATTACAGAGATGAAGGTGTTTAATGTAAAGGGGTTTTAAAATGATAATAATACCGACAAAGACAACAACATCTGCAGGGCAGAAACTTATTCAAAAGCTGCTCAACAGGTTACAGGAAGCTGAGACAGGCTGCAATAAGGCGGTAACTGATATTCTTGCTGCAGTCAGGGAAAATGGAGATGAGGCTTTGCTGGGATTTATCCGGAAGTTTGATGCCCCTGATTTTCAGATAAGCCAGCTTAAAGTGTCGCAGGAGGAATTTGACAGGGCCCATACCCAGGTTGATCAACCATTTAAGGAAACATTGGCGTTGGCTGTTGAGCGGGTGCAGTTCTTTCATGAGCAGGAGTTGGAAAAATCCTGGACCATAACCCGTGATGACGGAGTGATCACAGGGCGTTTGATAAGGCCTGTGGCAGCAGCAGGGCTCTATGTTCCTGGAGGGCAGGGAGGCCGGACTCCACTTGTCTCTTCAGTATTGATGAATGGCATTCCTGCTGGAATTGCCGGGGTTGAGAAGCGGATTATGGTGACTCCCCCCAATGAAAAAGGAGAGGTGCACCCTGCCCTGTTGGTTGCAGCCAGCAAGATCGGTATTGATGAGGTTTACAAGACAGGTAGTGCCTGGGCTATTGCGGCTCTGGCGTATGGCACCCAGTCCATTCCCAGGGTCGATGTGATTGTCGGCCCGGGTAACCAGTATGTAGCAGAGGCAAAACAACAGGTTGCCGGGATTGTAGGTATAGATATGATTGCAGGGCCAAGTGAGGTATTGATCATAGCAGACCATTCAGCCCGTCCCGCATTTATTGCTGCAGATATGTTGGCCCAGGCGGAGCATGATCCTCAGGCATTAGCGATGCTTGTCACCACAAGTCATGAAATTGGCCAACAGGTCGTCCAGGAGCTTGAACGCCAGTTGCAGGAATTGAGCCGTTATGAAATCGCCACCAATGCTCTAAAAAACAGGGGAGTTGTATTAGTAGCCGAAGATATCGAGGAGGCAATTGGGCTTGCCAATAAAATTGCTGCCGAACATCTGGAATTGATGATAGAAAAACCTGATACATGGCTTCATGCTATTCAGCATGCAGGTGCCATATTTCTGGGCGATTATTCACCGGAAGCGGCCGGAGACTATCTGGCCGGCCCAAACCATGTTCTGCCAACCATGGGCACGGCCCGGTTTTCTTCGGCTCTTGGTGTAGAGACCTTTTTAAAGAAAAGCTCCATTATTTCCTATAGTCGTGCCGCGCTGCTGGAAGATGGGCCCCATATCATGGCACTGGCGAACCTCGAAGGTCTTTCCGCCCATGCAAAGTCTGTAGAGGAGAGGTTAAAGGAAGAGGAATAAAACACACGAATCGAGGGGTCAAGGGTTCAAGGTTTCGAGGGAAAAAAGTGATGCCGATCTTGAAATATTGGGAAACTGTAAAACCATCACTCCATCTCTCTAGTACTCCAGTAATTTAGCCCAGGAATCACTAATCACTGAAATTCCCATGCTCTCAACCTTCGATACAGAGAATTTTCTTGCCCAGGGCCTGGATCTCATGGGCCTCCATCTCCATAACCAGCCTGAAGCACTTTCGCGTCTTGCTCTTTATTTCCATGAATTGAAAAAGTGGAACAGGAAGATCAACCTGATTGCAAGAACAATGGATGATCATCAGGTCCTGGAAAATCATTTTCTCGATTCGCTGACACTTCTTTCGTTTTTAAATCTTGAAAAGCAAGAACTGAAAACTGTGTTGGATGTTGGTACTGGAGCCGGTTTCCCAGGACTGGTGATCAAGACTGTTTATCCCTTGCTTCCGGTTGTGCTCATTGAGCCCCGCAGGAACAGATATTATTTCCTGAAACATATTGTCAGGATTCTGAATCTACAGGGTGTGGAATTGCTGAATGTGCGTATTGAAGAGACTGCAGAGTTGAAAGAACTTTCTGGCAGAAAATTCTCCTTTATAACAAGCCGGGCGTTTACGGATATCAACCAGTTTATCAGGCTTACTGCCCCTTACTTGGTTCGAGGGGGTAGAATTGTTTGTATGAAAGGCCCTGGTGCAGAAAAGGAACTCGATACTCTCATGCGGAAAGGTCTGCCTGGAAAGTTTTATGTGGCAGAGACAAAAAAACTCCAACTCCCCTTTTCAGAAGCGGAGCGGATCCTGATTTTCATCAAACGTTCAGATGAAAAACTTCTGTGAGTGTTTATTGAAGAGTGGATTTTGATCGGATACGGTCAGTCTGAGCGTCCGAAATACATATAGATTACCACTCCTAGAATGCAGGCTGAGCCAAAGACTACAGGCAGAACTTTAGCAAGCTGTACTTCATCGTCTACAATAAGCGTAGCCATATATTCGGTGCCGGAAATATGCCAGCAGCCAAAGCCGATAAAAATAACAATTATTTCGCGAAATTCCTGTTTATAGAGCATATAACCGATAAGGCAGATAAACGGGACCAGGAACCAGGGATTGGTAAAGAGACCAAGGGCATCTACTTCCTTAAATTGTTGCAACACCTGGGTAGAATGAATGAACTCGACAATTTTATTAAAAAATCCCATTATTTCAGTTCCCTAGTTGTTGTTTAAATTGTTTTGAGCGCTTTTTTTCTGGGCTCTTTTAAAAACCTTTATGGCACAGTATGACCCGCACATGCTGCAGGCATCGCCTTTATATGTCCCGCCTTCGTCCCGGAAGCGTCTCGCTTTATCGGGATCAATCGACAGGTCTATCTGTCCTTTCCAGTCTAAGTTGTTGCGGCAGCGGGCCATGGCAATATCCTTATCAATGGCACCGGGCAGCCCCTTAGCAATGTCTGCTGCATGGGCGGCAATTTTAGAGGCGATCACCCCTTCTTTTACATCATCAACGCTTGGCAGTTTGAGGTGTTCGGCCGGAGTTACATAGCAAAGGTAGTCAGCTCCGGCTGCTCCGGCTATGGCTCCCCCGATTGCTCCTGTGATATGATCATAGCCAGGTGCAATATCGGTGACTAAGGGACCAAGAACATAAAAAGGTGCGCCTTTGCACAGTTGCTTCTGCAGGAGGACATTGGCCTCGATCTGGTTCATGGGCATATGCCCCGGACCTTCAATGATCACTTGAACTCCAGCATCCCACGCCCTGTCTGTCAACTCTCCAAGATGGATGAGTTCCTGCACCTGATTACGGTCGGTTGCATCAACAAGACAGCCCGGGCGGATACCATCTCCCAGACTTAAGGTCACTTCGTATTCCTTTAGAATGGCAAGGAGATCATCGAAGTTCTCAAACAGTGGATTTTCCTTGTTATGGTGGCTCATCCATTCAATTGTAAAGGAGCCTCCACGGCTGACAACTCCCATCAGGCGCTGCTGATGGTTCATTCTTTCCAGGGTGTTTTTGGTGATGCCGCAGTGGATTGTCATAAAATCCACTCCGTCCTCTGCCTGCTTTGCAATTGTTTTGAAAATATGATCAACCTCAACATCAACGATTGCTTTCTTCTGCTGTTCAACAGTCTCAGCAACTGTCTGGTAAATAGGCACTGTTCCAAGCGGGACAGGGCATTGTTCAAGAATTCCTCTGCGCACAGCATCAAGGTCACCGCCCATGCTCAAGTCCATAACTGTGTCAGCACCAGCCTTGATGGCCACACAGAGTTTCTGCAGTTCGGATTGCAGTTCAGGCAAATCTTTTGAAGAGCCTATATTGGCATTGATTTTGGTTGATACACCCTTGCCAATAGCTATAATTTTATCAAAATTATGGTTTTTGTTTTTGGTGATGACCAGTTCCCCTCTGGCAATGCCGTCAATAAGCTGGTCA
>JBDLJI010000204.1:0-4454 GCA_039714455.1 Thermodesulfobacteriota bacterium | reverse complement strand
GCTAGAGGTCCATTCAGGGAAACCACCCAGGAAAGTGAAGATATTCGTGTAGCCCTCTGTCTGAGCCGCAACTGCGGCTTTAGTTGAAAGTCCTCAGCTGTACCCCCGGCAGTAAAAAATGATGGGCATGGCCTTGTCCTGCGGCAAAAGGTTTCTGATTGATTTGACTTGTGACGGCGGAATATTGATGGCGGTCGGAATATGAGCCTGCCTGTATTCTTTTTCAGTCCGTGTATCCACAATCAACACCTTTCCCGGTTGATCGATCCTTTTTTTCACCTCTTCAGCCGTCAGGTTGGTAAAGTTGGAACTCTGAGCGCAGGCAGCGACTGATGCCAGCAGCAGGGCAACTATAAGAAAAATTTTGATGCGCATTGAAGCGTTCTCCTCAGTTGATAAGTTATACCTATCGCGTCTCTATTCCTCGCTCCCTCATATGTTCTTTCACGGCCTCGATGGGCACTTCCTCCCTGTGGAAGATCCCCGCAGCCAGAGCGGCTTCCACATCAGTCTTTTCAAAGACCTCTGAGAAGTGTTCCACCTTTCCGGCGCCACTTGAAGCGATCACAGGGATGGTCACTGCTTCGCTGCCAGGTAAACGGTCCTGTTTTCTGCTATTCTAATATTTGAAAAGGACTTTATTAACGGAAAATTTTCCCCCCGCAGTTCATGCAAAAGTTAGCAGTGATGGGGTTCTGCGCCTTACAATGTTCACAAGTCCGGTGTCTTTTGACTCTTTTCTTCTCGACCGGTGAAGTTTCAGGAATCAGTTTGCCGGTTTTCTTCTGTTCATAATTCTTAATAGCTTCAGCCAGCGCTTTTGCACCTAGGTTGGAACAGTGCATCTTTTCTTTGGGCAGACCGTCAAGAGAGGTCGCAACCTCTTTGTTGGTAATAGCCTTGACTTCTTCCAGGGTTTTGCCTTTTGCCATCTCGCTTACCATGCTGGAAACTGCAATGGCTGCCACACAGCCAAATGTCTTGTATTTCACATCTGTTAATATGTTGTCTTCAACCTTGATATAAAAAGTCATCGCATCGCCGCAGACCGGATTACCTACTTCGCCGATTCCATCGGCATCTACAATCTCACCAACGTTACGGGGGGTTGAGAAATGGTCCATTACTTTTTCCGTATACATCTTCATTACCTCCTTGGAAACAAGGCCCTTGACTATTGTTTTATAAGCTCGGACAGAGTGACAGCGTTTAACTCATTAAAAATTGCCTCTGTGGCTTTTTTCCAGATATCGCGAGTTGGACAAATATCAATCCGGTTGCAACTGCCAGGTTTTTTTAGACAGTACACCAGGCTGATATCGCCTTCCAGCACCTTGACGATCTCACCGACCGTAATTTCCTGCGGCGACCTAGCGAGCATATGACCGCCCTTGGGACCGCGAATGCTTCTGATGTGGTGGGTTTTCTTCAGTGGAATAATCAGCTGCTCAAGATATTTAGCGGAGATATCCTGCCGTTTGGCAATGTCCTTGATCTGGATGGGACCTTCATCATAATGTTCAGCTAGGTCCACCATCAATCTTGTTCCATAGCGGCTTCTGGTTGAGAGTTTCATGCGATAGCCTCACCGGCATCAGTTTCTTTTTTTCTCCAGAAAGGAGAAAATGAACGTAGTCGCTCAACTGCATATGTCATGTTATTCAGTACATATTCAATCTCAGCCTCATTGTTACTGTTGTTCAGAGTAAAAACGATAGAACCCTGAGCCAGATCTGCCGGTATATTAATCGCCATCAGAACAGGAGAGGTTTTTAGAGCTTTTGAAGCACAGGCAGATCCGGTATTCGTATAGATGCCTTTTTGAGCGAGCAGAAAAATCAGTGCCTCACCCTCAATGGCCTCAATGCAAAAACTGGCATGACCTGGCAACCTCTTCTCCGGATGGCCGGTCAGTACGGTATGCTCAAATCGTTCCCCAACCTTGGCAATGAGCCGATCCCGCAACTTTTGCACCTGCTTCATTTTATCGGGCAGTTCTGCCTTGGCAAGTTCGGCTGCCACACCAAGACCGACAATAGCGGGTACATTTTCAGTTCCTCCTCTTCTTCCCTTTTCCTGAATTCCACCATGAATCAATGGCATCAACCTGAGGTTGTCTCTGAAATAGAGGGCACCAATCCCTTTGGGTCCTCCGAGAGCGGGGCCTGATAAACTCAAGAGATCAACACCCAGTTCATTAACGTCAACCGGAATATTCCCTACAGTTGCCACTGCATCGGTATGGAAGACAACTCCCTTTTCTCTGCAGATTGCGGCAAGTTCGACAAGGGGTTCAATGGAACCGACCTCATTATTGGCGTGCATGATTGACACAAGCGTGGTTTCGGGTCTTATAGCGTTGGCCAGGCGCTCCGGATCAACCAGACCATTGTGGTCAACTGGCAGGAATGTGGCCTCAAAATCAAACCTTTCAAGAAAACGAGCCGAGTTAAGAACTGAATGGTGCTCAATTGCGGAAATAATAAGATGTTTCCCTTTGCCTTTCCTGGCCAGGGCCACACCTTTCACTGCCAGATTATTGGCTTCTGCTCCAGACGAGGTGAAAATGATTTCTTCTGGATCGGCGCCGATTAATTCAGCAGTCTTTGCCCGTTGCTCTTCTACCACCTGTTTAATATTCGTACCCAGGTCATAGACAGCAGAAGGATTGGCAAAAAGATCATCGAAATAAGGAAGCATGGCCTCCATGACCTTTTTTTTTACAGGAGTAGCCGATGCATGATCCATATACACGTTTTTCATGTCAGGCTCCCTTTGGGGGTTTTCCTTATATACAACTTATAACAGTCTTCATCCTCCTCCAGGCCGATAAACTCCTGACCGCATTTTTTACACCAGGATGGAATATCCTCAAGCGCTCCGTCATAATCCGTCAATATTTCCAAGACTTGGCCTGTTTTGAGACATCCAAGTTTTTCGCCCGGTTCCAAGAGATGTAAGGGACACATCCGGCAGACTAGGTCCAATTTTGCATCCGATGGGTGATCTTTCACAAACTTCATTTCAGTCTCCTTGGCGGCTCTAAATATTCATGATTATCTCTCGTTTTTATTCTATACCATTATACTATACAATAAGAATTTATTGCCGTGGCGACAAGGTTGAAAAAACAGTCTGGCTTATCATTTTATAATGCTGGGTCGGAGCATGACAGGAAGTTCATGTTTTTTTTGTTCTGCCATTAACATCTATACGTTTGAAGCATATATAATAATTAGTAGGAATGAAAATTGCCTTAGGACCGAAATGGCCGAGGGCAGGAGAGTTGTGTGGAAGGCTAAAAAAGGTAAATGAGATACAGTGAAGAAAGTAAAATGTCAGGCCCGACCCCAGTGCTCACATATTAGCTTAATACCACTTGCAAAATTCAAAGTTAAAGTTAATAAAGTTAATATGTCTATATTGGAGCTTAACCAAAGACATTAAGGGAGAGTTGGTTTGGCGCAACCAGGTTATATGTTGAGCATAAGGTTTATTTCTGCGAGTTCAGATTGTGGAAAGTTATAATTTATTGATCTCCACGCATGGCCGGGAATACTTCGGAAATCCTGCGGCAAGGCCTTGGGATAACCAGATCATCGGTGACCTTGTGTCTTAAATATCAAATACAAATGGGGCGAAAGCAATGATTGATCTAGCTAGAAAAAAATGTGAAGCATGCAGAGTAGGTGCTCCTTTGGCAACCGAGGCGGAGATAGAAGAATATATGCAACAGCTTCCTGAATGGAAAATAGTCGAGATAGACGGAATAAAAAGATTAACTAGAACATGCGATTTTAATAATTTTATGGAGGCGATGTCATTCAGTAATAGGATAGCTGCTATTGCAGAAGAACAAAATCATCATCCTTCAATAGTGACTGAATGGGGTAAAGTCACTGTGACCTGGTGGTCCCATATAATAAAGGGAATACATTTAAATGATTTTATTATGGCTGCCAAAACAGACGAGTTAATAAAAAAACCGTGAACATCCGTCAAACTGAGTCTGAAACATTTCATTTATAACCACAAACTAAGGCCCCTCCCAAAGTCATCGGGAAGGGCCTTTTTAGTGCACTGATACTTTCGGTATTATTAGCGCGTTTCTATTCCTTTCTCCCGCATGTGCTCCTTCACTGCCTCAATGGGCACTTCTTCCCTGTGGAAGATACCCGCAGCCAGGGCTGCTTCCACATCAGTCTTTTCAAAGACCTCTGAGAAGTGTTCTACCTTTCCGGCTCCGGAAGAGGCAATGACCGGGATGGAGACGTTTTCGCTAATGTGTTTCACAAGTTCAATGTCAAAGCCACTATTAGTACCGTCTTTGTCAATACAGTTGAGTAATATCTCTCCAGCTCCAAGCTTCTCACATACTTGGGCCAATTGCATTGCATCCACATCACGTCCTTCCCGACCGCCTTTGACGGTGCACTGATACCAACAGATTTAGG
>JBDLJI010000203.1:0-4477 GCA_039714455.1 Thermodesulfobacteriota bacterium | reverse complement strand
ATCCATTCCATGTACACGTGGTAGGCGTTAATGTCTTTTGTGGCATTAGGGGAAGATGCAGTCTCAGCGCCAAATACGTGACGGTCAACAAAGCGAATCTCGCCTTTCATGGCAACCTTGTCATTTACCTGCAGAACGGGCAGGATTTTGAATGAATGAATGTAGAAAGGGTCGGCTCCAGTTTCGGTATAGACATTGGCTTGAGCTGGGGAACCATCACCATTGCTCAGGTAAGCGCCGGCCAGGACCCATGAACCTGAAACCGACCACAGGGCTACGCCGGGAGCGGTTGGTGCCGGTACTCTCGGTGCGGTTGTGGCCTCAGCTTCTGCTGCAGCGCCGGGCTTGTCCAAAGCGAGTACGTTTCCTGCTACGCCAAGAACCAGGCCGAGGGCTGCTACTGTTGCTAAAACTTTTTTCATCTCTTTTCTCCTCTTTTCAATTTTGGTTGTTTATCAACCTCTTTCTCCACGCTTGGATGTTTTTTCTTAACATCTAAGCTTACCTGAAATTTATTTCCTGTTTGCAGGCCTCCAGGCCACCAATAGTACAGAAAATGACCCTGAAACCTGTTCCCCCAAGAAACAAATTTCCTCCTTCTAACAATTTTTTTACGAATTTGTCAAGTCTTTTTAGTCTTTTGTCTCTTCTGCAGCCGTCTTTTCCCCTGCCAATTCAATATCATAGGTGAGTATTGTGCTCTCCCCTTCAGTAAAAGTGTCTGTCCAGCCTGTTGAAAGTGCCAGGCCGACAAGGAGTTTTGCCCTGTTTTCCCGGTCAGGCATGGGAAGAAGCTGGAAGTCCGGGACGTAGCCGTCAATTTTTTTTGTCTGCCAGATCGGACTTAAGGCAATACCGTTCCAGGCCATGGCATGTATCTCGCTGCTTTTTACCTTTTTGGTATTCTCCATCCACCTGGCAAAGTGAAGATTTTTGTTCACCACCACATCGGTTATGCCGTCATTATTTACATCCATGGCGATCATCCGGGAGGGGATGTACTTTCTTTTGCCGCTGCCTTCCTTGCCTATGACATCGGAAGAAGGCGTGGAGTCAAGATCAAGCCCGGCCCTTCCCGTCAGCTCGTAATCTTCCCCTATATAGCGGGAGGTGCCGCCGTAAAAGTCATCAGAAATCCAGAGGACGGAGCCGTTTGGCCTGACGACGTATAAACGGTTGGCCCTGCTGATGGCCACTATCTCACGTGCCCCGTCGCCGGTCACATCAGCCAGGGCAAACTCGAACAGGTTGCTATAGTCCGGCATGATAATGCGCTCTTCCGGCATCACCTTGGTGCCGCTTTTCATGAGTTTGAAGATGCCGCTGCGCAGCAGCCTATCCTGGCCGCCGCGTTGGCCTAGAAGCACCGGGCCTTCGCCCGGGATGTCCAGAGCCCTGATGTACCAGGGGAGATCGTCAAGTACCATATCCAGGCCGGCGCCGGACCATTCATAGGCCCAGGAATGCGGCAGGTGATCATCTGCTGCACTGATATAGATCTCGGCCCTGCCGTTTTCATTGAGGTCAGCAAGGCTCACTGCATGGATTTTTGAACGGGCCGGCATTTTAACGGAACCGAATTCGGCCAGCTTGTTATTCACCAGGTGATAAATGTATACTGTTGAGGTATCGGCCATGACCACATCCAACTGCCCGTCACCGTCTATATCGCCTGCATCCATGGAACGCAGGGCAAAATTAACGTTCTGGGTCTTTTTAAACCCACCCACACTGGACCGGGTCATGATAAGGGGAGAACCTGTTCCCCCACCGGAAACAGACCCTTGTGTTTTGTAGATTTTTTCAGGATGCTCTGTCTTAAAGGCTGCCATCGGGTCATCTGCAGCGGCCGCCACAGGCTGGGCAGCCGTGGTTTTCATTGTGTGCGCCGGTCTTTTTGCGCCAAAAACTTTTTCCGCAATATCCCAGGAAAGTGAGTTGATGGCCCCGATCACCTCTTTTTCCTGTGGTGCTGATGCATAAAAAGTTAACGGCTGCTCATCGTCCCGGGAAAAAACCCTGGCATCAAGGCTCATGGACCCCCCCAGTGAGGTCAGACTGCCGGTCACTACATAGTCCACCGCAAGCTGTCGGGCGAGTTCAACGGCCTCTTTCTGCTGCAGCACCTTCCCCGGTTCTTTCAGCAGTGCATCAATCCTGCTGCGCTCCAGAATTTTTGCGCCGCCGTTTGCGGCAATGCGACTGGCCAGCATATCCCGCAGACCGTCCTGCAAATAGGCCAGAGAGCTTGGCGCATGCATTTCAAAAGGCAGGACCGCCACGGTCTTTGCATCTATTTCTTCTGCTGCAGCATCGGTTTGATTTAGAAATAGAAACACAGCAATAAATAAGGTGAGAATAGTAGAAAATTTCATAATAACCCGGTTTGATTGTAGCATTACACCTTCCTTGTCAAATGTATTTGAGAAAATCCGGAAAAATTAAAATTTCATGTGTCCTTCATAATAAAGTGGTGCAGAATACAGCAAGTGTATTGATAAAGGCAAGTATTTTCAAAAAGTCTGTTCAGGACACTTCATGGAAGCCTGAACCGACTTACGATATCCTGATATTTTTAATAAAAAAAATCGTATTATGGAAAAAAATAGTGCAAAGAAGTTCAAATATGTAGAAAATGTCAGAAAAAACTTGCACTAATGCTTATTATTACTTTTTATAAGACTGTTAGGAATAATTCTCAAAACTAAACGGGGAGAGTTACAATGAAAAAAGGCATAATTTCTTTAGTGATCGCTGCGGGGGCAGCTCTGCTTATCAGTGGTTGTGCAACAACAGGGCCTGAAACTAAAACAGGGCCTTATGAAACAACAATGCCTGATAAAACATCCCAGGCCGGGCCGCAGAGCCAGACAGTGGGTATAGGAGCTGGTGGGTTTCATGAATTTTGCGAAGAGGAGTGGGAAGTTGGTGATACGGTCAAATTCTCGTTTACAAGTACAAGCCCTGTAGTTTTCAATGTTCATTATCATGATGCAAACCATGTAAAACATTATAATATCAAAGATGTGCTCGTGGATGATTTCAGCGCCGATTTTACTATGAAGAACAAATATATTCATTGTGGCATGTGGCAAAATAATAATGACGGCTTTGTTAAATTGACCTACGAAATCGAAGTGGCAAAAGAATAGTATTTATTTTGAAACTGTTGACATACCTGTCCGGGGAATAGAATTTTCACCGGACAGGTATGTTTGTTTGAGGCATGATAGAGGAGATATTATGAAAAAAAATAAGATTTTGACATTTTTTATTGCCCTCTGGTTGATTCCGGCCCTGGGTTTTGCCCACGTTGGCATGTTGAATTCTACTCCAGCAAAGAATGGCTTTGTTTCGTCCTCTCCTGAAAAAGTAACTATTAAATTTGGCGGAGAACTGGAGCCTGCATTTTCCAAGGTTGAGGTGTTTGACCGGAATGACAAAAAGGTTTCAGGGAAGACAACATTTCTGAAGAGCAATAAGGTCATGGAAACTGAGCTGGACGAAAATCTTCCCCTCGGAACGTATACCGTAAAAATAAAGTGTATGAGCCTGGACGGGCATGTGATTAAAGAAGAGTACACTTTCTTTATCGAATAGATGAACCTTTTATATTCTTTAATGATCCTGTTCTACTGGTTTTTTCTCTCCGGGGTCATTTTTCTGGCCGGCGCTTATACATCCCGACTTTATGTCACAGGTCCATCGGGCGTTGAAATCTGTTTTCCGGGTGGCAGGAATAAATGTTTTGGGGAGACTGTTGTAAAATATTTAGTCCTTATTTCCGTCCTGACTCTTCTTGTCAATGCAATTCACTTTGTCCTGCATTGCGCCATTATGACGGAAACCCCGCTTAAGGAAGTTTTTTCGATTCTGCCGACTTTCATCACAAAAACAAAATACGGCAGATTCACCATCTTGAAAACAGTCTTGCTAGCGGTAATTATGGCGGTGTCTTTTGTCAGCGTGTTGAATGACCGGAAATGGACAACGCTGTCAGGGGCGGTATTCTCTTTGCTGCTGCTTGTTGTAATTGCCATGTCAGGCCATCAGGGCGCCAAGGGATATATGAACTTCCCTTTCTTTCTCGATGCGCTGCACCTGGTAGCAGTGTCATGGTGGATTGGCGGGATTATCTTTATCCGCTTTTTTTTATCCGCTTTTGTTAAAGGCACACTTATTGAATTCTGGCGGAATTTAACATCGCTGATAAACAGGTTTTCACAACTGGCAACATATTGTGTGTTTACTGCGGCACTAACAGGTATTCTGCTTTCTTATTACAACGTAAAAGGATTTTCAGGTCTGATGAATACACCTTATGGTATCATTCTCCTTCTGAAAATACTTCTGGTTGGCATCATCGTGATAATCGGCGGCATGAATAAATTCTCCGTTATTCCCTTTATGAATAACATCAAAGCGAAGGATGGCTCAGAGGGGTTGGCCCACGGCCGCAAGCTGCTAAACCTGGTAA
>JBDLJI010000202.1:0-4490 GCA_039714455.1 Thermodesulfobacteriota bacterium | reverse complement strand
TCTGATTTTACAGAACCGCATGGTCCATTCCGGATGCCTGTTGACAGAGTTTTTTCCATGAAGGGTTTTGGCACGGTCATAACCGGAACAGCTGTTTCAGGCCGCATAAAGACCGGTGAAGACCTCATGTTCTATCCCAGTCGAACATCCGGAAAGATAAGGGGCATACAGGTACATAATAAAGACACGCAAGAAGCGGAAGCCGGACACAGGACTGCCATTAACCTCCAGGGTTTGGAAAAAGAGTCCATCAGCCGCGGAGAAATGGCTGCTGCTGTTGATTGCCTGCAGCCCTCCTATCTGCTTGATGGCCGCTTTCTCTACCTGGATTCCAACAAAAAACCTTACAAAAACCGCTCCAGGGTAAGGATTCACACAGGCACTGCAGAAATAATGGGACGCTTGGTCCTGCTTGCAGATGAGGAACTGACACCAGGTTCTGAAGCCAACGTGCAGATACTGCTTGAAGAACAGGCTGGATGCTGGCCAGGTGACAAGTACGTAGTACGCAGCTACTCCCCCATTTATACCGTCGGGGGCGGCGTCATTTACAACGGCTCGCCCAGAAAAAGAAAACGGTTTCGCGAGGAAAACAAACAGATTTTTCAGACCTACAGAAAAAATATCCCGGAAGATCTTGCCCTGCTCCATATCAAAGAAAACGGCTACAACGGGCTCACCCTTGACAAACTTGCAGTCAAGATGGGGATTTTTGGCAAACGGATCAAAAAAATTGTGCAGCAACCGCTTTCATCCAGAAAGATCATTCTCATAGAGCAGGACAAACAACGTATGGTGTCCTCTGCGGTTTACGAGAAGCTGGGTGAAAAAGTCTGCTCTGTTCTTGCAGACTATCACAGGTCAAACCCCTTGAAAGCAGGACTGTCCAAGGAAGAACTCCGTTCCCGTCTTTACAGGGGACTAGACCAGCGTCTCTTTCAATTCCTGTTAAATGACCTGCAAAAAAAAGGAACAATTGCACAGGACCAGGCATTAATCAGGATGACAGACCACCAGGTATCCCTGAAAGATGAAGAAAAAACATTACGCCGGGAACTCGAATCATTTTACCAACAGGCAGCCCTTACCCCTCCGACCCTCAAGGAGGTCATGGTAAAATTCAGCAAGTATCCACACCATCTTTTAAAGGAAGTGCTGGCAATTATGGTGGGAGAGGCTCAACTTGTTAAAGTATCGGAGGACCTATATTTTTATAAGCCTGCCATGGAAAATCTCAAAGAAAAGCTGGTTTCCCTCCTTGTAAAAGAAGGCGAAGTAGATATGCCGGCATTCAAGGACCTGACCGGCCTTTCAAGAAAATTCAGCATTCCTCTTCTTGAATATTTCGATAAGATAAAGGTTACAATGAGGGTAGGCGATAAGCGCATTCTCAGGGAGAAACAAAATCAGTAAGCTTGCAGGTAATACCAGTGGCCTGAAAACCGCCCAAATTAAACGTCTTGAGCGTTTAGCCAAAAAACGCATAGCACCGGATCTCATAGTCAGTCATGAAATGGCCAGGAGTATGGTCGAGCTTTCCAATGAAACCGGCAGGCAGGTTGGCGTCCTCATCGACCGCTCAGGCCAGGTTGATCTGGTTATCGTTGGTGATGCCAAACAGATCGTTATCCCAACCCTCACAGCTTTAAGGTCATCAGGTGGGCGTCTCAAAGGGCTTCGCTGTATTCACACCCATTTAGCTGGTGAAAACCTGACTGATGATGACTTGGTCGACCTGTTATTTTTACGCCTTGACCTGATGGGGATTATCAAGATACGGCCGGACGGACTGCCGGAAAAACTCTACTGCGCTCACCTTGTCCCTTCGCCCCGCGAAGGCAGGAATTGGACCTTCCTGGAACCCGTAATCCCCGGGCAACAACCATTTGGTTTTGACGAACTCATCACTGCCCTTGAGGAAGAATTTACCCGGCTGCAGCCTCTCCGGGCTGTTGACAAAGGCAAAGACAGGGCCATCCTGATTAGCGTTATCACCCCATCAAGGTTTCAAGGAGGAGAATCGAAGCAAGAGTCAATGGACGAACTTGTTGAACTGGCCCGTTCTGATGATGTAGTCATTCTTGATACGGTTATTCAGCAGCGCAAGAAAATAAATCCAAAATTTATTCTCGGTAAAGGCAAGTTGGGTGAGATCATGCTTTCAGCCCTGAGGCTTAATGCCAATCTTCTCCTTTTCAACCAGGAACTCAATCCATCCCAGATTCGTTCCATTACAGACCATACAGAACTTCGAGTTATAGACCGTACCCAGCTCATACTTGATATTTTTGCCAGAAGGGCTCTAAGCCGTGAGGGTAAACTGCAGATAGAAATGGCCCAACTGAAGTATATGCTGCCGCGCCTGACTATGAGGGATGACGCACTGTCCAGGCTTACCGGTGGCATCGGTGGCCGCGGCCCAGGTGAAACCAGGCTGGAGATTGACCGCAGGCGCATTAACGATCGGCTTGCTCTTCTGGCCAAGAAATTAAAAAAGGTAAGTAAAGAACGGTACCATAGGCGATCACGACGCCGTAAGAGAGATATACCTGTCATTTCCCTGGTCGGTTATACCAATGCCGGCAAATCCACCCTTCTCAACACACTTACCCAAAGCAAGATAACTGCCGAAGACAAACTTTTTGCGACCCTGGACCCAACAAGCCGCAGACTTCGATTCCCAAAGGACATAGAGGTAATAATAACCGACACTGTTGGTTTTATCCGCAACCTGCCCGATGAACTGCTCCAGGCATTCAAGGCCACCTTTGAAGAACTCTATGAAGCGGATATGCTGGTCCACGTGATTGATGCAAGCAACCCCCGGTTTCCAGACCAGATTGGTGTGGTGGAGAAACAATTGCGTGAACTGGGCCTGGATAAAATACCCTGCCTCAGGGTCTTGAATAAGATAGACCTGATTGCTGAAGACTATGCTGAAATACAGTGCAGAGAATACCGGGCAGTTTCCTTAAGCGCCCTTGATGCTAAAACATTAGGGCCTTTCCTGGATATGGCCCAGAAAACTATCGGCAGGCCCGGCCCCCTGAGAACTTCGCTAAAACAGACTTCTGCAAACTAAACGAACAGGAGTTATCAGGTCAGGATTAGGAGCCAGACTACCGCTACATTCAGCAGGGAAAGAAAAACTGCTGCAGATCCCATATCTTTAGCCTGACCGGCCAGAACATGCTGGTCTTTGCTGATCCTGTCAACCGCAGCCTCTACGGCAGAGTTCAACAACTCAACAATGAGAACAAGCATAAGGCTCCCCAGCAGCAGGGCTTTTTCCAAGCCAGTTTCACCGAAATAAAAGCCCAGAGGGGCCAGAATGATACACAGAAGAAGTTCCTGGCGAAAGGCAGCTTCTTGCAAAAAGGCAGCCTTAAGACCGGACATTGACCAACCGAATGCCCTGGAAAGTCGACCTATGCCACTGCCGCTTTTTTTTACCATAAAGCTTGTCCTGTGTAGACTATTTAACCCTGAGAAAAATACTGTCCGGCTGCATAAATCACTCTTCCTGCCAGCTTATACAGTCTTCCGGGCAGAACATAATTGCATCATTTATGTCTTTTTCCGGGTACTCCTGCAGGTCGATGACTTCAATGTAGCCTGCATCATTGAGCCGGAAAACTTCCGGACAGATTTCAACGCAGCCCATGCATAGTGAACAGGCACCAATATCAATATCTGGCTTTTTCATTTTTAAAAACTTGATAATACTTTAAAACTAATCATAGATTATAGCGGTATAGCGCGCCAGTATTTCTTCCGTTTCTCCGTCCAACTGGTCAGCAACTTCGTGAATCTGATACTCTTTCCCACACTTTTTGCACTGCATACGAACTTTCCTGCACATCCGTAATATTTCAAGCTTCCCTTTACATTTCTTGCACTTCATCACATCACGTATCTTAACAGAACAAAAAAACATTACAGCTATAAAAAACAAACAGATTCTGCTGCCCTATCCAAACCAAGAGTTGATTACATTTGCAGAAACAAGAAAATTATTTTCCGGCTTTCAGGTAACCCGCCTCCTGCCTGCCGATGTAGTCCCTGGTCAATGGTGCTGCATCGCGTTGTTTGGCGACCTGCATCTGGAAGACCATCTGGCTGCCGGTCCTGAACATCATCCCGACACTGACAAGATAGAACTCCCACATCCTGCAGAATCGCTCATCATACATGCGGGCAATTTTGTCGCGATTCCTTTCGAAACGATTGTGCCATTCGCGCAATGTATCGGCATAATGGACACGAAGGATCTCAACATCAGTAGCCCAAAGGCTGTTCAATTCCAGGGCTGTAAACACTTCGGACATGGCAGGGGAATAGGCGCCGGGAAAAATATATTTCCGCAGCCACGGGCTCGCGGTTCCCGGCGGGCTCATATGTCCGATGGAATGGATCAGTGCAACACCTGAATCAGTAAGCAGGTCGTAGATTTTTTCGAAAAATTCACCATAATGGTGGACGCCGACATG
>JBDLJI010000201.1:0-4494 GCA_039714455.1 Thermodesulfobacteriota bacterium | reverse complement strand
AAATATTTGGGCGTCATATTGATTTAAAAAAGGTTTGATAGACAATGACTTATTCTTCTTTCTCCCCCTGCTTTCTTTCTGTGACCACACAGAGACCTATCTACAGAATCTTCACCATGTTACTGTCTGCAGGATTATTTCTGTTACCAATACAGATTGCGGCTCAACCAATGGATTCAATCGAGATTGCTCAAAAACTGCAAGGCACATATGAAAAAGCTACAAATCTGGTGGCTGATTTTAAGCAAACAACATCAATAAAATTCAGCAGGCGTGTACGGCAAGGCTCAGGCTCCATGATATTTCTCAGGCCGGGTCGATTGCGTTGGGATTATATTGCACCTGATCATCAGGTTCTCATAAGCGATGGGGAATCCATCTCCATGTATTTTGAAAAAAACAAGCAAATGATAATCAGTAATGCACGAGACTACCTGCAATCAGATGTCACTTACTCATTTTTTGCGGGCACAGGAGACATACTGAAAGATTTTGATATTGTTGAACCTGACTTTAAAAACGTCGAGGGGAATTCTCACCTTCTCAAACTTGTCCCCAAATCAACACATCCGCATGTATCATCCATACATGCCTGGATCACTGATGGAACTTTCCTGCTTGAACATCTACGGATTGTTGACCATTTTGATACTGTCACTGATCTCTTTTTTGAGAATGTACAAATTGATTCCAACTCCTACGGCGGCCGCAAAATCACGAAAAATCTGTTTTCTTTCACACCACCGGCCGACACTGAAATTATTAAACAGTATTAACTGTTCTTCCTGAGAGTTGATTTTGGACTCAAAAAAAACACCTGCTCCCAAACATTCTCCAATAAAAATCAATTTAATATCCATGCCGTGGCCCCTTTTTAACAGGCCATCCATACAGCTTGGCACATTAAAGGCTTATCTTGAAACCAGAGCCGATTGGCTTACAGTTGACACAGAACATCCCTATCTGGAGGTTGCCTCCATTCTGGGGACGGAATTGTATCACTGGATAAGCCGGAATGCATGGGTCAGTGAATCACTGTATGGGCCCCTTGTCTTTCCTGAACAGAGGAACTCTTCTAAAACACTGGCAACGAACTATGCGCATAAAGCTGGCCCCCCAATTAATACATTATTTAATTTTAACCAGATACATGAAAGATTAGAGAGCCAGCTCGAAAATTGGGTTAGCGACTGCAACTGGTCACAATATACAATTGCAGGTTTCTCTGTCTGTTTCAATCAACTCCTTGCCTCACTTGCTGCAGCCAGTTCAATTAAGAAAAAATTTCCACATATAACAATCGTTTTTGGAGGGTCGTCATGTGCTGCTACTGCTGGAAAATCTATCCTTGCTGCATTCGACTTCGTGGATTCTGTCATCCAAGGTGAAGGGGAAAAGAGCCTGTTGGAACTTTGCGGGTACATTGCCGGGCGAAACGACAAACTTCCCCAGAATATATTTTCTGCAAAATCATCACTGCATCATTCCAACTTGAATGATCCTGCTGTTGGATCCCAATTGCCTTCACTGGAACCACTTCCTGTCCCGGATTATGATGATTATTTTTCAGACCAGAAAAAATGGTTCCCAGCCAAACCGTTTATCCCGGTTCTTCCTGTTGAATTTTCCCGCGGTTGCTGGTGGAATAAATGTACCTTTTGTAATCTTAATCTGCAGTGGTGCGGCTATCGTTATAAAAAAGCTTCGCAAATGATTGATGAAGTTACAGCGCTATCCGCAAGGCATGGTTGTCTTGACTTCACATTTACAGACAACATGATACCCCCGCAGGAATCTTTACATTTCTTCACGCAGACAAGTGAACTCCATAGTGATTTCAGTTTTTTTGCCGAAATTCGATCTATCGGTGAAAAAAAATCTATCGATGACATTTTTTCTCTCTACCGTCGCGGGGGACTTTCAACAATACAAGTTGGTATTGAATCACTCAGCAACAGCCTCTTAAGAAGAATGCAAAAAGGGGTCAGCGTCATTGAGAATATTGCAACCATGCGGGCTGCCCAAGAACATTCTCTTGCCCTGGAAGGAAACCTGATCATTCAATTTCCCGGCAGTACACAATCTGAAGTTGAAGAAACTCTTGAGAATCTTGATTATGTTTTTTCATATAGTCCGTTAACCATTGCAGCTTTTTTTCTGGGACATGACAGTCCTGTCTACCTTTCCCCTGATAAATATGGCATCAAGGCTATCGTCAATCACGCAAATAATACAAAAATCTTCCCACGAGAGACTCTTCAAAAATTAAAACTCATTGTGCAGGATTACAGAGGAGACCGTACACATCAAAAAAAAATATGGAAGCCGGTTTTTTTCAAAATAAAAAAATGGCAGGAATACCACGAAAAGAGAAAGGTAAGCGCACAGCATAAGCCACTCTTGTACTATAGGGATGGAGGTGACTTCCTGCTTATGCGCCAAGAATTAATTGACGGCACGGTTTTAAATCATAGATTGAGAGGTCCATCCCGACAAATCTACTTATTCTGTACGCAAATAAGAACAGAGAAAGAATTATCTGAAAAATTCCCGGCAATCTCTCAACAAAAAATCCTTACTTTTCTTGCTGATCTTAAGAAAAAAAGACTTGTTTTCTCAGATAAAAACAGACACCTTTCTCTGGCAGTACACAGCAAGGGTTTATGAATGGCAAATGACTCTTAAAACTTATTAGAGAAAGACTCACATCATTTTTTTACTCCTAGGCTTGACAGACTTGTAAAAAGTTTATCGTATCGCTTTAGGATGGCAAAGTAGATAGTGAGCTCTGCGAGACCTTCGAAAAGCCATCAATCTTAAACTCAATAAATATTAAGGTGATCTTATGGCAGACGATTTTTCTAATCATGAAAGTTTTGCAGATTTATTCAAAGATGATGGTCCCCCTAAAAAACAGCTTTCACCCGGTCAAAAAATTAAAGCAGTGGTGGTCGATGTTTCCCAGGACTCCATTTTTCTAGATGTTGGTGGGAAAAGTGAGGGCTTCGTTGACCGGAAAGAGCTTGAAGATGAGACCGGAGATGTAACCGTTGAGACTGGAGACACCCTCGAAGTCTATTTTCTCTCTTCCGCCCGAAATGAAATGCTTTTTACCACCAAGATCGGTGGCGGCTCAACATCACGGGCTCACCTTGAAGATGCCTATAGAAGCAGCATACCACTGGAAGGGTTTATCAAAAAGGAGATAAAAGGTGGATTTGAAGTCACGGTTGCCGGAAATATCCGGACCTTCTGCCCCTTTTCTCAAATGGACATAAAGCGCATCTCTGACCCTGAAGACTATGTCGATCAGCATATGCTTTTCAAAATTACAGAATACAAGGAAAATGGCCGCAATATTATTCTTTCCCGTCGAATTATTTTAGAAGAGGAAAGAGAAGAGAAACGTGAACTTCTACAAGAAACCCTACAGGAAGGTATGACTGTGAAGGGGGTAATTACCTCAATACAGAAATTTGGTGCCTTTGTAGATATTGACGGAATTGAAGGACTCATCCCAATCTCTGAGATAGGCTGGTCGAGGATTGAAAATATCGAGGAAGTACTCACTGAAGGACAGGGTGTTGAAGTAGTGATTATGAAGCTTGACTGGGAGAATAATCGTTTTTCCTTCAGCCTTAAACAGGCTCTTCCCGATCCCTGGCAAAGTATTTCACAGCGACTTCCTGTTGGCTCCTCTCATTCAGGCACCGTGGTAAGGCTGACAAAATTCGGTGCTTTTGTAAATCTTGCTGAAGGCATTGATGGCCTTATCCATATTTCCAAACTCGGAGGCGGCAGGCGGATTAACCATCCAAAAGAAGTTTTAGAAGAGGGACAAACTGTTGAAGTGAAGATAGAGGAGGCAGATGCGGAACAAAAACGTTTATCCCTTACCCTGGTTGGTGAGATGACCGATGAGGAATCCAACTCTGCCAGCGAAGAAAAAAATATAAAAGAATTTCAAACAAAACACAGGGAGTCTGGTACAAACAGCCCAATGAGCACACTTGGAGATATTCTCAGGGCAAAACTGGAAGAAAAAGAAAAGAAAAAATAAGCAGGGAATTCAGAGGATCATCCATGTTTGATGAAATGGTTTCCCTGCTGAAGAAGGGTAAAATGGTCCAGATCGATTTGCTTCGCAAACGATTTGACCTAGCTTTGATAAAAAAAATCGGGGTGGTTAAAACTCCCTATTCCTTCTGGTCAGCCGACAAAAAAATCAACCCAGCATCAAAAGAACTCTTATGGGCAGTGATACTTCTCGAGGATAGAGAAAATTTCATGCTGGTTGAAGGAATAATCACCACCGAGCTTGACGAGCATCAAAAAGTTTCAGGGCATAGCAATAATGACATTTCAGTTCAACAGGTTATTGATATTTTTATTCAGGAATTATTGCAGCTATCCCCTTCTGTAAAATTCAGAAAATTCCTCGAGCAAAAAGTCAAACACACTCTACCTTAAGAGGCTGCTGACAGCGTGGAAGGT
>JBDLJI010000200.1:0-4497 GCA_039714455.1 Thermodesulfobacteriota bacterium | reverse complement strand
AAAAGGCCATGAGGGCATTCATTCTGATTTTCCAGGGTGGGTGCCCAGTGGATATCTTTACAATTCAAGAATCATTCGCGAGTGCAAATTGATAGCAACAAGTTTAACTATACAAATTTAAAAGCCAGGCCTAGACATCACCATCCCTCAGAAGGACCCGGACGCATTCATCAGTCTTCTGGCCGAACACTTCCCCGCCGAGAAGGAGGGCATCGCGCAATTCGTGAACAACTTGGTCGCCGTTACTGAAGCATTCGACAATCTTGACCGCTACAGGAACTCGCTCTTTAAGCTTCTTATGTCCTTGCCGTATTGGGCACTCTTGAGAATCCGGAATAAGACGCTGGAGAACTGTTGCACGGATATATCAAGGCCCCTGCAGCTCGTGAGGCCTTCCTCGTATGCCATGTTTTTTCCTGCAGTAAGGTTCATCCCTGCCGGTCATGCATAGTCATCCTCCAGCACTGCCCTGATCTTTTCGGCAAGGTCCCTTTTTGTAAACGGTTTCTGGATGAAATTGACTCCTTCAACCAACACACCCTGTTGGGCAATGGTGTCGGCCATATGTCCTGACATGAAAATGATCTTCAGGTCAGGATATGAAACTTTGAGGTGGTCAGCCAAGTCGCGGCCGTTCAATTCAGGAAGTACCACGTCTGTGATCAACAGGTGTATTACACCCTTGAAATTTTGGGCCAAATCTATGGCCTCCCCCGGGGTTGCGGCGACTAGCACCTTGTATCCCAGGCTCTCAAGTAATCTCCTGCCAAACTGTATGAAGGCTTTCTCGTCCTCGACAAGCAAAACCGTCTCACCCTGACTTGGAGGTATTGCGGCCGTGTTTTCTTCGGTCACGGAGACTATTTCGTCTCCATGCCTGGCTAGATATATCTTGAAGGTTGTCCCCTGTTCCAGTTCGCTGTACAGGTTGATATAGCCGTTGTTCTGTTTGACGATGCCGTAAACGGTTGATAGACCCAAGCCGGTGCCATGGTCCTTTTCCTTGGTAGTGTAGAACGGCTCGAAAACATTATCCCTGATATCCGGTGTCATGCCAGAGCCGTCGTCGCTGACGGAGAGCAGAACATAATCACCCGGTTTGGATCCTGGGTGATCGGCGCAATACTTTTCATCAAAAGTGACTTTGTCTGTTACAATGATAATCTTGCCAACACCGGTGATCGCGTCCCGGGCGTTAATACAGAGATTTGCCAGGATCTGATCGACCTGGGCCGGGTCCATTTTCACCGGCCACAATTCGGAACCCGGATGCCATTCAAGAAAAATGTCCTCACCGATCAGGCGCCGGATAATTTTAAGCAGGTTTTCTACAGTGTTGTTCAGATCGATCACCTTGGGAGCAATGGTCTGCTGACGAGCAAATGCCAACAATTGTCTTGTAATGCCCACCGAACGTTTAGCGGCAAGGAGGATATCATCGATGACCGGCCGCAGGGGATCAGCTTGTTCAATATTATCCATGACCATTTCTGTATTGCCTATAATGACAGCGAGCATATTGTTGAAATCATGCGTCACGCCTCCGGCTAGGCGACCGATAGCTTCCATCTTCTGGGCCTGCCGCAGTTGTTCTTCTATCTTTCGGCGCGCGGTGATATCATGGATGATCGAATGGAGCAGGGTTTTTCCCTCAACCTCGACCGTGCTAGTGAATACCGCCACATCCCTGACCGAGCCGTCAGCCAGTCGGTGGCAGAACTCGAAGTCGATCCGTTCATGGTTCCTGGCCTTCTCGATTTCCGCCATGACCTGCTCGGGAGTAAGGGTGTTGATGTCCTGGATCTGCATGCGCTTCAATTGCTCTACTGGCCAGCCATAGAATTTTTCCGCTGCCTTATTGGCCTCGATGATGTTGCCTTTGTCGGGGTCGATAAGCAACTTGATGGCCGCGTGCCTGTCAAAAAGATTACGGAATTTCTTCTCGCTTTTATGCAGCATCTCGTTTGATTCGGCCAGGTTCCGTGTTCCGACCCTCACCTGCCAGCGTAGCAGCAGAATAAAAACCAGAGCTAGGGTGAGGAGTCCGCTGATGCCGATTATTACCCAGATTACAAACTGCGGAACAATCAACCGTGGAGGCTCTTCCATCCAATATACCAGCGTTTTGTAATAGCCGGAGTCCGGCTCGGACTTCATTGCAAGCAGGTTGCGGTCAATGGCTGTAAGCAGGTCGGGATTGGCTCCGTTGGCTGTTGCAAAAAATAATGAAACAGGGTTGAAAACGATAGGTGTTTTTTTCAAACCGTATTGTCGATGAAAATAGTCGCCGAAAAAATGGTTTACAACGACCGCATCGGCAGCTCCCTCGGTCAAAAGCTTGAAGAGCTCTTTAAACGATGCTGCTTCGACAAATGAAATTGTAAATCCAAACCCTTTTGCCATCCTGTTCAAAAACTTCTGTTGAATAGAGCCGGAAAGTACTCCAATCCGTTTGTCGTTCAGGTCGAAAATACTTCTCATATCTTTTCTGTTTTTGACAAATACCGCCGACCAACTGCTGATAACCTCCTCCTGATGGAAATCAAACCTCTTGTTTCGTTCCGGTGAAAAAGCGACATCCGGCAGCAGGTCGAGTCGGCCTTTTTCCAAAGCCACAAGGCATTCAGCCCATTTGCATGGGACATATGTCAGTTGCCATTCTTCCTTCTGGGCAATCTCATCAAGGATTTTAGGAAAGATACCGGAAGCGAATCCGGACTGATCCATAAAAATTTTCGGTTCGTTTTCATAGATACCGACGCGAATCTTCCTACGACCTAAGTCGTCTCGCTGCGGACTGCCGGGACCGTTCCGGTCGTTTGTCGCAATGGTCCTGTCCAAAGATGCTGCCTGTTCCTGCTGCAGGATGATTCCACCCCAGGCTAAGGTCTCATCTGCAGCGGCCAAATTGCCGTTAAGCAACAGGACCAGGAGTGCAGGCGCAACTGCAACATGCTTTGCGAAAGTGATGAATTTCCTCATGACGCCTTGGTTATGACTATAAAATTTACTTGATTATTCAATTCCATCCGTCAGCGGCTGAAATTTCGAGCGGCTCTTCATGGAATAAATAAATCCTGACTATTCTTGTATGAAGTTGCTGTTCACAAAAAAAGCAAGAATAACTAATACAAGTGCCAACAATTTTTTCATTCTTCTTCCCTCATCCATGTCAAATAAAAAAGCCGAGCCACCCCAATAGGCACCCGGCTGTCTCATAGAAACCCGTGGCTTTCCGTCCCTGCCTTACAACAGGTTTGGGCTTTTTCTAAAGGATGTTTTACTGCATCGAAACTAACTTACAACGACGAATCACATAATTACTTATCTCAAACGTCAGCAAAAATCAAATAAGAATCATAAGCAGCGCTTTATTACAGGAATGTTACATATCATTGGAAGGAAACTGATTGTCAGGAGATGTGAGTATATTTCCTACCCGTGATATTCCCTTTCAAGGGGGTCACCAAAAACACTCTTCTCCCTTTCCGTGGATGTATTAGAAGTATTAATAACTAGTGCAAATTTTGCCTTTAGAAGGCCATTTGGTGTGCCTTCTCCACTATCTCCTTCAATAAATTCATAGGCAACTCCTGGCCGAATAACTCTATCAACCCATCCTTTCAAAATAGCAGGAGGTTGTCCCCACCAGTTGGGGTGAATGATCACAATGCCATCAGCTGTCGAGATTTCATCACAGTGAGATTGTATCTCAGAAGGTAATGGAGCATCTTGGGGGATTTCTACTGTAGGTAAAATTGGATCAAATTTTTCTTCATATAAGTCATGAAAAAATACTGTATTTCCAGTTGATTGAATTTCCTCAACAACTGCATGTGCTATTGCATGGTTGAAACTATTCTTATCAGGGTGAGCTAATATGACAGAAATTTTCATGTTCTATTTCATAATCCTTGCCATTGTTTTGATTTGTTTTGTGCCTTTCCCGCTTAACAATACGCTATATAAGTTGCAGAAGTATTGAACGACAGAAATCATGAGCGGGCCAATGAATTTGCTTCGCAAGAGCCACCACGATTCTCGCTGCCCGGTTGAATTGCCTTATTATGTGGCCTTGCTATGTGTATTTACCAACAAAACCCGCATCCTTTGCTCTAACTCGCATATTTTTTTTATTGCACCCAGTCATTTTCTCACAATGTGGGCATTGCGCTTGATTCCCTTCCATTATGAAGGCATCAAAGGAATCAAGATCACCGAAAAATATCGGAGACTTGAACCATTCGTTGCATTGAAGGCACTTGATATGTGATTCCTTTACGTTAGGCATTTTCTTCTCCTTTTTGTGAAAGACTCCTTGCCATTGTTTGTAGTTAAAAGCCTGACCAAGTCATTGAACAATATCAGATATTATCTTTAATCAAAACTCAACATGTCCACTGTACATCTTGATGCTTTAGGGATCATTCTCTAGTCCACACGCATAGACAGGCAGGTGGACTTTTTGAAAACCTTAGAGAACGATCATTATAATTA
>JBDLJI010000199.1:0-4519 GCA_039714455.1 Thermodesulfobacteriota bacterium | reverse complement strand
TATTCATATACAACATCAGAAATAACAGTCGGTTTTTCATCACCCACCCTGAAGACCGAAACCATTGCTGCCGGCATACCATTGAAGCGGGCATATACATCTGTTTCCTCGAAACCGTCCTTCACAGTGGCTATATCGTGCAGCTTCACTTCACTGCCGTCCGGATTCACCAGGATGACGATATCGCCGTATTCCGCACCCCTGTATCGCCTTTCCTTGGTGCGCAGCAGGATCTCGCCTCCGGCAGCTTTGATTGAACCGCCCGGCAGGTCGAGCGATGCTTGACGGACCCGCAGGGCAACCTGGTTCAGGGTAAGATTGTAACGCTGCAGGTTTTCTTCAGATATTTCTATGGATATTTCATAAGGCCGCACGCCGCCCAGTTCTGCCTGGGTAATGTCATCCATGGCCAGCAGTTCGTCGCGCATGGCCTCTGCCTGTTCCCGCAGCGAACGTTCCGCGACATTCCCATAAACGACCAGAGAGGCAACTTCCCGCCGGTTCAAAACCTTGTTTATGACAGGCTTTTCAGCATCCTCCGGAAAGGTGATTATCCTGTCCACTGCACTTTTTATTTCCTGCAGGACGTTATCAGCATTTTCGCCGTCCCTGATGACTGCAGTGACAACACCGTATCCTTCCGCTCCAACCGAGGTGATTTCCTTAATTCCATCCACACCGGTAATATTCTCCTCAACCTGCAGGAGAATGCCTTCTTCCACTTCATCAGGACCTGCTCCTGGATAGGCAACAGTTACCTGTATTCTGTCCAGGTTAATCTCGGGAAAGACTTCCTGCTTAATGGAAAACCCCAGGGCCAAACCGCCGACAATGAAAAGCATCATCAGCAGGTTGGCGGCCACATGGTTTTGGGCCATCCATTTGATATATTCCTTCACCGGGACTCTCCTTTACTGACAGGCCGGAGTTTCATGCCATCTACACCACCGGGAAGAGCCGTCAGAATCACCATATCGCCGTCCTCCAACCCTTCACTGATTAATGCTGATTGTTTTTCCAAACGGGCGATCTGTACATGTTTGATACGCAATTTCTGGTCATTATCCATGACCCAGATAGAGGAATTCTCACGCAGGGCCGTCCGCGGTATCTCAATGACACCTGTGAGAACCTCACCGGCAAAGAAAACCTCAACAAACATACCCAGTTCAAGATTCATTTTGTTTTCATGATCACGTTCAAGTAATCCATATGGGTCATCCACCTTGACAACCAGCCTGGCCATCCGGCTTCTCGGGTCCACCTCTCCCAAAGACCGAACTACTTCCCCCTGCCATTTATATTCGCTGTCCCCGACTTTCAGGCTTACAGTTGCCTGCGATGCTTTGTTAATGGAATCCCGCTTGGGGATGCTAATCCATTGCAGATCATCAAGAGGCACAGGCACGACAATCTCTACCGCATCGACACTTGCGACCATTGCCACATTATTGCCTGCCCTCACATACTTGCCTTCACCAACCTCTTCCGAACGCACCAGACAATTAAAGGGTGCTGTAATCCTTGTGCGCTGCAAATCAAGCTCTGCCTGTTTGAGGGTGGCGACAGCAGCATCGCGGTTTGCTTTGGCATCCTCGTATTGAGGCCCATATACAATCAGCGGGTTTGGCTCCTTCTGGTCTTCCAGTTTCAAGCGCTCCCATTCCTGCCGGGCAACCGTAGCCTTGCTCTCGATAATGGTGATCGCATTCTCAGCCCGTATCAGAGATGTCTTGGCCCGCTCGACCGCAAGTTCATAGTCAATAGACTCCACTGCGAAAAGCAGCTCGCCTTTGCGGAAAAAAGCACCTGCAGTGAACCCCGGAGCCACCTTGTTTATCACACCGTTTACCTGCAGGGTGATGGTCACTTCCTGTTCAGGCTGAACCGTTCCGGTACCAAAGATTTTCAACTGCCTATCCTGTCTTTCGGCCGTGATCACCTTCACCAGGGCGCCCGGGTTCACCCTCGCCTGCCTTTGCGGCACTTGTCGATTAAGTATTAAAGCTCGCATGGATATAATACCAAGTGCCAAAATTACTATTGGCAGGATTATTTTGATTACTCTCTGTTTGGCACCCATAGGATTTTCCTTTTTTAAGCCGCAGCCGATTTGGCCTTGAAAGTCATATTTACAAATACGTGTCCTTTCTCACTCTTACTCCATGCACCTGGGGCAACCTCTATCTGGCCCCTTTTAGCCCGGGTTTCTCACGGATTCAGATCTACACCAATTTCAGTTGACTCATTCTGTGAGATGTAGGATTCCATCCAGTCTCCGCCAAGGGCCCTGACCAGGCTGACCCTGTCTGAAACGAGCTGGCGATGAGCGGAAATGACCAAGATCTGCACATCGAAATACTGACGTTCGGCAATCAGTACCGGCAGGTAGTCGTTTATGCCGTAGTAATATCCATCACGCGCTACCCGTACAGTAGCATTTGAGACAGACTCCTGTTCTTTGAGAAGATTGAAGCGCTCTTCCCTTGTCCGGTTGTCAGACAGCCCGTCTTCCACCTCCTGAAAAGCTTTAAGGACCGTCTGCCGGTAATTGGCAACAACCTCACGCAGGGCGGCACGGTTACGGTCTTCCGCAGCCTTGCGGCGCCCACCGTCAAATATGGGTTGGCCGGCGCCTGCCAGAAGACCCCAAAAGGTGCCGCTTGTCATTGCACCGAAATCGAGCCAGGACACGCCATAAGCCCCGGTAAGGCTTAAAGCCGGAAACCTGTCAGCTATTGCTGCTGCAAGCCTGGCATCCTGAGCCTTCACCTGCATAAACGCCGCTTCGATGTCAGGCCTTCTCTGCAGCAGGTCAGCCGGCAGTTCTGCACTGAATATTGTCCCGACGTCCGGGAGTGTTGTCAGATTGCCCGCAATACTGTCTTCGGGCAAACGGCCGAGCAGAAACGCTATTGCATGTTCTGTCCTGGCAAGGACACCTTCAAATATTGGCCGCCGCTGCTTGGCAACTGCCAGTTCCTGTCTTGCCTGATAAACCTCCAGGGCACCCGCCTGGCCAAGCTGGTAGCGAAACTCGATGCGTTCCACAGTATCTTTATAGGACGCAATGATCGCATCCAATAGTCGCAACTGGGCGCGCTGCTCCACTGCAATAAAATAAAGATCCGCCAACTGGGCACTCAAACTGAGGTATAATGTTTTAATATTTTCCCTTGAAGAAAGTGTATCAAGCCAGGCAGCCTTACTTTGATTCTTGAGCTTTTGCCACAGGTCAACTTCATAGCCGGCGTTAAAAGAAAGGCGGTACGTGTTTCCAATCGTACTGCCGATAGCGCTAAACTGTTTATCACGGCTCGCACTACCGCCGAGATTGATAAACGGTTTACGTTGTGAATCAACCGTCCGGTACACTGCTTCCAGTTGGTCAAGACGGGCATATGCCTGAACCAGGTCAAGATTATTGACCAGTGCCTCATCTATTAAACTATTAAGTATCTTGTCCTCAAACTGCTCCCACCATCTGGAGCCAATCTGCTTCACCACGGTTTCCTTTTTTTCTTCAAGAAAAACTTCAGGGACGGGACCCGGTTCAAGAGATAGAGGTTCGTGCACGCTGCAGCCACTAAGCACAGCCAGCACCAAAACAATAAAAACAGTATTTACCATCTTAATCATAACGGGGCTTCCAAGCCGTTTGCGACAAAATTAACAAATTGTTCTGCAAGGGATACTGAATCAACTTTGAGAACTAATCCATCCGGAATCAACTGGCACATTTGACTCATACTCATGGCATGGGCCATTGCACCGATCATGAAATTGAGCCGCCAGTAAACAATATTCTTAGGCAGTGAGGGCAATGCTTCGCAAAGAAGCTCAAAAAGAAGCTGAAATACCGGTTCCACCATATTCAGAAATAATTTCCGCACCGTATCTCTTGGGTCGGAGAAGGCACGACTGATCATGGAAATAAAATCCTGAGCACCTTTTCCCGATTTTCTGAATTCAAAAGTTGGTTCAATAAATGCAAGCAGAATTTCTTTGATATCCGGTGGACGACCCTCAGCACTAGCACTGTCTTTAATATTCTGCAACCTTTCAAGCCGCATTTTGTTTAAGGGCAGCATGCGGCGTCCAAATACAGCTTTGATCAACTCTTCCTTGGAACCGAAATGGTAATTTACTGCCGCAAGATTCACCCCGGCTTCTTTCGTCAGCATACGCAGGGAAGTTGCATAAAAACCCTGTTGGGCAAAAAGTTTTTCAGCTGCATCTAAAATGCGTTTCTTGGTGTCAGTATGGGCCATATTTCACTCCGCCTTTCTCCAGTAAAGCGCCTATAAAATATTTCATACGTTTGATTTAAACGTTTGTTTTAAATTAGTCAATACTTTTCCATAAGAAATTTTCAGTAAAATTCTATTTTTTATCGTGTGGAGCTATTTAGAGGAATCTATTGGCTAAAAGAGAATTAGCTGTCAGCGGTCAGGAAAAGTTATAGGTAAAAACACTTAAAACACAAGGCTCAGGGCACTCTTTTTAGTACCCCCTTGAG
>JBDLJI010000198.1:0-4522 GCA_039714455.1 Thermodesulfobacteriota bacterium | reverse complement strand
TCAACTATGGCATGCAGGCGGTTGGACTGCTTACTGATTATTTTCAAAAAGCTTCTTACCTGCTCAACATCCTGAAAATTATCATCCAATAATGTCTCAACATATCCTTTAATAGAAGTAATCGGGGTTTTTAATTCATGGGACACATTAGCAACAAAATCACGGCGAACATTTTCAAGTTTCAGAAGATGGGTAACATCATTTATAACAATAAGAGCTCCGGCTTTGCTTTTAATGCCTCCGGACAGTCTCGCTCCATGCACCTGCAAGACTCTCTCGTCCTGTTTACCCCTGTTCAAGACAATAGAACGCTCAACCGGCTCTATGCCTGACAGCACCCTCTGAATAAAACGCAGCAATTCGATGTTTCTAACAACTTCAAGAATGTTTTTCCTTTCAGAATGAGCTGGCTCAACTCGTAACATCTCGGCTGCTGCTTCATTCAGATTGATTATCCGTTCTTCTGCATCGACAGTAATAACCCCTTCAACCATGCTGGCAAACATGGTTTCCAGCTCGTTACGCTGATCAAGAACTGCCTGAATCCGGTCATCCAGTTGAGCAGCCATAGTGTTCATTGCCTGGGCCAGGCTTACTATTTCCTCAGATCCTGAAACAGCTAATTTTTCAGAAAACTCACCAGCTGCAAAGCGTTCTGCACCGAGCTTCATCTCAACAAGCGGCTGGGTTATTTTCTTAGAAACCAGCAAGGTGATTGCTGCGGCAATAATAACGACAAACACAGTGGCAATTATAATCTGCCAGTATATCTCTCTTAATTTTTTATCAATTGAGAAGACAGGAAAAGACATGCGCAGCACCCCTATTCTTGCGGCAGGTCCATCTATTGGGATCGCCACGTAAATCATATCTGTCTGGAGCGTTGCACTGTAGCGGATCGAGGTGCCAAAATCCTTTGCAAGTGCCTGTATAATTTCAGGCCGGTTGGCATGGTTTCCCATCTTTATCGGATCATGCTCGGAATCACAGACCACCTCTCCCTTCAGGTCAACCACGGTAATCCTGGTTGAAGCCTTGATTCCTGCTTCCAGGCATATTTGCGTCAATTCATCAATATCACCATTAATCAATAAATCAGTGACCAATGGTTCAATAAGCCTGGTTCTTGATTTAAGATTATTGACCATCTGATCAATATAAAATTCGCGCAGGGATTGAGACCCAAACCAAGCCACTGCAAGAATTGCAGAGAACAGGATGAGCACATGCGTTGGAAATAACTGCCAAATAAGTTTTTCATTGCGCATGGTTAAATATCCGGTCGGTTTTCAATATTTTCAAGAGTACAGATGAATATAATACATTTTCGGACTACCTGTCCGCCTTTTCAAGCAAGTTCAGCATTGCTGCACATTCAAATTTCAAACGTAATAACACATAATTGACTACCTGCCTACAAGCGGAAAGCGCTAAAAGCTACTCCTGATAAAAAATTAATGGGATCTTAACCATTTCTTAACAAAAAACTGCCATAGTGGTTCCAAACAATAAACTGATCGATCATGCTGAATTAATAAATAGCTAACATATAACAGGTCACAAACTTTGGCTCCTTCTTCCCTCATTGCTGTTTTATTGGGCCTGACGGGTTTCTGGTACTACGTTGGACGACTGCGGGCAGTATCCGTAACCGATAAAAATGGGCCCAAAATCCTGCATTCCCGCCCTGTTTATTACGGAATTCTCACTGCACTCTGGTGTGGAATTCCAGCTCTATTCCTTTTCTCTATCTGGCTGATTTTTGAACCAGCTATTATTACAAATTTAGTTATTTCAGACCTCCCCGAAGAAATACAAAATCTGCCGAAAGACAGCCTGGACCTGGTTATCAATGATATAAAAAATCTGGTGACCGGCAACATAGTCTCAGGAAAAATTGCCCCCTGGGTACAGAGTGGTGCCGAACATTTCAAAAATCTTCAGGTTATCAGTAAAGCAGCTTTGAGCGTTGTAGTCCTGTCGCTGGCAATATTATGTGCTCTTATAGCCTGGCGTAAAATTTCGCCTACATTACGTGCCCGTAATCACGTGGAACTTTTTTTCAAGTATTTTTTAATCGGCTGTTCCAGCTTTGCCATTTTCACCACGATCGGCATCGTACTTTCTGTACTTTTTGAAGCAGTCCGCTTTTTCAAAATTATCCCTGTTACTGATTTTCTATTCGGCCTTAAATGGAGTCCCCAAATGGCTATTCGTGCCGACCAGGTTGGCTCATCAGGAGCATTTGGCGTCATGCCTGTTTTTCTCGGGACTGCCATGATTTCAGCAATAGCCATGCTCGTTGCAGTGCCTCTTGGTTTAATGGCAGCAATCTATCTCTCTGAATATGCCAGCAGGAAAGTACGGGCAGTCACCAAGCCGCTGTTGGAAATTCTGGCCGGCATTCCCACTGTAGTCTATGGTTTTTTTGCTGCATTGACCGTAGCTCCCTTTATCCGTAATAACGGTTCGCTCATCGGCCTTGATATTTCTTCAGAAAGCGCCCTTGCTGCCGGTCTTGTCATGGGCATCATGATTATCCCCTTTGTTTCATCCCTCTCTGATGATGTCATTAATGCTGTCCCCCAGGCCATGCGGGACGGTTCCTATGCTCTAGGCGCCACAACCAGTGAAACTATTAAACAGGTAGTTATCCCTGCTGCACTGCCAGGCATTGTCGGTGGTGTATTGCTGGCTGTTTCACGGGCCATTGGAGAAACAATGATAGTGGTTATGGCAGCAGGCCTCACTGCGAACCTTACTCTCAATCCTTTTCAAACCGTTACAACAGTAACTGTTCAGATTGTCACCCTGCTTGTGGGAGACCAGGAATTTGACAGCCCTAAAACATTAGCAGCTTTTGCATTGGGCCTGATGCTTTTTATCGTAACCCTGATTTTAAATATTATTGCATTATATATTGTACGGAAGTATCGGGAACAATATGAATAACAGCAAGACAAACCCATCCGGCCCAGACTCTGCAGTCAGGACAATCGCTATTGTAGAAAAGACCCTGGCCCGGCGCTATAAAGCTGAGCAGCGCTTTAAATTTTATGGTATGGCAGCTGTCATAATCAGCCTGTCTTTCCTGGCCGTCCTCTTCATAAGTATCATAGGTAAAGGCTATCCTGCCTTTACCCAGACCTTCGTACAAATGGTAGTATATCTTGACCCGGAAATTTTACACAAAGAGGACCTGTCCACTGCCAATTATCCGGGCCTGATCAAGAGGAGCCTGCGGGCCCAGTTTCCTCAGGTAAAAAAACGCAGGGAGAAAAAGCAGCTTTATGGAATGATCAGCAACGGTGCTGCTTACCAGATCCGCAAAATGGTCATGGACAATTCTGACCTGATCGGCACAAAACAAGTTGTTTGGGTCCCCATGGATGACGATCTTGATATGCTGGCTAAAGGCCATATTGATAGAACTCTGCCGGAATCTGATAGAAGGGTGAAAGACATTCAGCTCGAATGGTTTGACCTGTGGCAGAGTCAAGACAAAATACAAAAACGGTTCAACAGGGCTTTTTTCACTTCAGGCGATTCAAGGGAACCTGAACTTGCCGGCATCTGGGGAGCCATGGTCGGTTCCCTGTTCACACTGTTCGTGACACTTTTACTCGCCTTTCCCATTGGTGTAGCTGCAGCTGTATATCTTGAAGAATTTGCCCCAAAAAATCGCTGGGTTGATCTTATTGAGGTCAATATCAATAATCTTGCAGCAGTACCCTCTATAGTTTTCGGACTCCTCGGACTTGCCATTTTCATAAACTTTTTCGGACTGCCCCGTTCAGCACCCCTGGTAGGGGGCCTGGTCCTGACTCTAATGACCTTGCCGGTTATTATTATTGCCAGCCGAGCATCTCTCCAATCGGTCTCGCCATCTATTCGTGAGGCAGCTCTTGGAGTTGGAGCCTCAAAAATGCAGATGGTTTTTCACCATGTTTTACCTCTGGCAATGCCAGGCATCCTCACCGGTACAATTATAGGTATGGCAAGGGCCCTGGGTGAGACTGCCCCGCTTCTCATGATCGGCATGGTAGCATTTATTGTTGATATACCATCAAGTTTGACAGACCCGTCCACAGCCTTGCCTGTGCAGATATACCTTTGGGCCGATAGTCCGGAGCGCGCCTTTATGGAACGCACATCTGCTGCAATCCTGGTGCTTTTGGCATTTTTAATTGTAATGAATTTCCTGGCGGTCATTCTGCGGAACCGCTTTGAACGACGTTGGTGAGGGTTATTTTTAATTCTCTTTTAATTTGTTCTTAACAATACCTTAATATTTTCCAGTTACAGTGGTCACAAATAAAAGAACATGAAACCCATTTTGAAAATTCCTCAGTCAAACTGGAAAAGGAGATGTAACTATGTATAGATTATGTATTTTGGCCATTTTAGCAGGCTCTTTAGTTTTAGCAGCATCCGGACAGGCGGTTGCCAGAGACTATGTGAGTATAGTCGGTTCTTCAACAGTGTATCCTTTTGCCACTGTCGTTGCCGAACAGTTCGGCAG
>JBDLJI010000197.1:0-4537 GCA_039714455.1 Thermodesulfobacteriota bacterium | reverse complement strand
TAAGTGTCCAGCATATTTGCGCTTGATAAATTCGATCTCATCTGCCCTGCTTTCCACTTCTCCATCCAGTTTCGCCTCAAGCAGATGGTTCAGGATGGTTTTATAGATCGGCCCGCTCTTATAGCCCATTTTTTTCAGGTCCACCCCCTGAATATGGGTTTTATAATGCCGCAGGTGTGTGACAAAGTGCGAAACCGCCTTTTTCGCTGTTTTTTTCCTGGCCATGGCAATGAGATAAAGGAGACTTTCATGGCTGCGCTCCTGCAGCAGCCAGTAAATTTCGCTGGTACGCAATCTCCTGTTCCTGCTCAACTCCTTCAGGATCCTGTCTGTAGCTTCCTTTTCCTTTAAAAACTCATTCTTATGACGCTCTGGAATTTCAAATTTCATGCAGAAAATCTTTAAATCGCTGTATGTAGAGTTCGCGAGGATGGTATACAGGTACACCAGCCACTGCCGGCATGGTTCATCTAGGTAAAGAAGCTTATACCAGGACATGGCACGTTGTGCTTCATTCAAGTTTTTCTCCATGCGTTTATCAAACTTGAGCCCTGGGTGGATAAATTTCAGCAGGTCAAATTCAGCCATTCTACGGAAGGCCGGAATGGGATTCTCTTCTGAAAAGATAAGTTTTAACTCCGTGAAACAGCGGTGCCCGAAAAAACGGTTGAACAGGTTCATCTTAACCGCGTTTTTAAGAAGCTTTTCCGTATGTTTGCCAATGGCAAATCCTATCCGCTGTTCAAAACGAATTGCCCTGAAAATACGAGTGGGATCCTCCACAAAGCTTAAGTTGTGCAGAATCCTTATACGCCGTTCTTTTATATCTGTCTGGCAGTTAAAAAAGTCCACCAGGGTGCCGAATTTTTCCGGATTCAAATTAATGGCCATGGCATTGATGGTAAAATCGCGGCGGTACAGGTCAAGTTTCAAGGAGGAAAGCTCCACTGTCGGCATGGCAGCAGGATACTCATAATATTCAAGCCGGGCAGTCGCCACATCAATGTTAAACCCATCAGGCATGATGACCAGAGCTGTGCTGAATTTTTCATGGGTGCGGACTGCACCGCCAAAATGCTCAGCAAGCTTCTTGGCGAATTTAATGCCATCACCCTCAACCACAATATCCAGATCGAGATTTTTTATACGCAGCAGAAGATCACGGACAAATCCTCCCACTGCATAGACAGTATAGCCGTTTTCTTCCGCCACCTCACCGATGGTCCGCAGGAGAATAATCACCTCCTTGTTGAGAACCTCAACAACAAGGCTGTTTACATTCCTGTGCCGCTCAATGTAAGAACGGTCATCAGCTGCAATCAGGTTTTTGGGCTGATAGGCCGGGTCGTTGATGAGCAGATTGAGAAGATCGGTCCGGGTAATAACTCCCTGTAACTCTTCATCGTCCACTACCGGAATCAAACGCTGACGATGTTCGATGATCAACTCCTGAATATCGGCCAACGATGCAGAACTCGGCAGGGTGATAACATCCGTGGTCATATAATCACTGACCGGCAGATCTCCTAAATTATGGAAAATAGCCTTTTCCGCCACGCGCCGTGAGATTATACCGAGCAACTTTGATTTTTTCCGGACAACGGGCAAAACCGTAATATTATATCTGGTTAATACCTGGTTAGCATTTTTTATCGAAATATCAGGAGGCGCCGTAATTACCGGATGAGACATCAGCTCTCCGGCAAGACTTTGGGGACGGACATGCTTATTGAGAAGACGGACTAGCTTTTCTTCCGCCTCAATCATGGTCATGTCTTTCACCGTTGCTGAGGCTGCCGAGGCATGCCCCCCACCGCCGAAATCCCTGGCAATCTCACCGACATTGACCTCAGGCACACGACTCCGGGCAATGAGATAAATCCTTTCCTCCATACCGGCAAGGGCAAACAAAACATTCAGGTTTTCCATGACCATAAAATGCCTGACCAGCAGAGCAAATTCATCCACGTATTTTTTAAGAGCGATCTTGGCTACTACGATATCAATTCCCTGGATGGTATAATTTATTGCCGATTTTATGAGGTCGTTTAAAAGTCCCAGTTGCTGAACGGTAAGTTCACGTGAAATAGACTGGGAAACAGTATGCAGGTTGGCTCCCTGCTCAAGGAGCCAGGCGGCTGCATCAAGGTCATGGGGCGTTGTGGTTACATAGTTGAACGATCCCGTATCCTCATAAATTCCCAGGGAAAGAAGTGTTGCCTCATCACTGGTAAGAGATATTCCCTTTTCCCGGAACAATTGCGTAAAAATCGTTGAGGTAGAGCCCACCGGTCTGATAACCTCCACATCCCCTTTCAAGTCACCAGGAGAATCTGGATGATGGTCATATATATGGATTTCAATACCTGGATTTTCCAGACATTTGGCAAAATTACCCAACCGCCTTGCCTGGCGTGTATCGACAAGAATGAGTTTTGTAACTTTGTTGAGGGGGATTTGCTTCTGGCGCTTGAAGTCGAGAAAATATTGGCTTGACTGGACAAAGAACTCCCTGATGTTCTTTTCCTGAGAACCTGCGAATGCCATGACCGCATCAGGATAGAACTTCTTGGCAGCCACCATGGAGGCAAGGCTGTCAAAATCAGCATTCATGTGGGTAGTGATAACTTCCATGTTTCTTTAAAGGGGTCGAGGTTTCAAGGGGTCAAGGGGTCGAGGTTTTCAAAAACTTTTAACTGATTGGTGATAAAACAAAAAGAACTACTATGTCAACCAGAGATAACATATCTTCTTATCCCTTGAAACCTTGAAACCTCGAAACCTTGAAACCTATATCTTTATAAAAATAATCTTATATAACAACTCCACAATTGCCAACAGCCCAATTAAGGTCCATCTGCACTACAATAATCATCCGCGTGGATGGAACTTTTTATGAATGCCTTTGAGACGGCTGCGTTCAATATGTGTGTAGAGTTGCGTTGTAGAGATATCTGAATGTCCCAGCATGAGCTGAACTGACCGGAGATCAGCTCCGTTTTCCAGGAGATGCGTTGCAAAGGAATGCCTGAGTGCATGGGGGCTGATATTCTTAGTGATGCCTGCCTGCCTGCCAATATCCTTCAGTATCTGCCAATAACGATTTCTTGTCATTGCCTTACCCTGTCCGGTTATAAAAAGTGACGGGCTTGTTTTGCCGCGCAGCAGCTGCGGCCTGACATGATCCAGATATTCCTCAAGCAATACACTGGCCTGTTCCCCTATGGGCACAAGCCTCTCCTTGTTTCCCTTGCCCAGCACCCGCAAGTTACCGCTGTGGCGGTTGAAGCTGATCAGTGGCAGTTTTACCAGTTCAGACACCCTGAGCCCTGTGGCATACAACAGGTGAAGCATCACATGATTTCTGGCTTCAAGCGGCTTGCCTTTGTCCAGCTTTTCAGAAACTGCCAAAAGAGCATCTACCTCATTAATTGTTAATGCTTTAGGCAGGATTCTTCCCTGCTTGGGATGTTCAATCATGGAGGTAGGATCCGAGTCAATATAATTTTCAGCCAACAGGAACCTGAAAAAACCTCTTAACGTAGATATTCTCCTGGAAATAGAACGGGACGAAAGGCGACTGATTCTGCACCAGGAGATATAATCCCTGATGTCAGACTTATCAATTTGCTTCAGGTCTTCAATACTCTTTTTCTCTATGAACGCTGCAAAGGTATTGAGATCGTAACGGTAAGATCGGTTGTAGGTATTGGGTGCCAGGCGGCGGACTGCTGATAAATATTTAAGGAATAAATCCTGGTAGGAATAAAGTAAATTCTGTTTTGAAGATGATTCATTGACGCCCCCATTTTGCCAGGAGCGCTTCTTGATTTTTTTTTTCGCCCTGTCAGCCATTCGTCATGTTATTCATGATACAATGTCACCGGGCTGAGGCTGCAGAATATAATCTACGCTTTACGATGCCTGAACTTTCGCATTTTTCGTTTGGCTTCAGCCTGCTTCCGGCGCTTTTTCACACTCGGCTTCTCGTAATACTCGCGACGCTTTAATTCCCGTTTAATGCCATCCATCTGGAGCTTTTTCTTCAGTTGTCTGATGGCATATTCTATATCGCCCCTTACTTCAACTTCTATCATTTTCTCTCCAACTTCTTTTAATAAATGGTTAATAATAATTTAAATAACGAAATTATCTTTAAATATCAATATATTTCCAAAACGGAAGTCGGAGATACTAAAGGGAAAAGCAATTTCTGTCAATGGCTTTTTGTTTGCATCGTCAAAAACACGATGCGCACACGCATACTATTTGAAACCATCTTATTAATTGAGATAAAGCTTACCTGTAGGATCTAATCTAGAAATGCGCTCTAGTTACGCTGAAAATCTTTCCGGGATTCAAAATATTGTTGGGATCGAAGAGAGTTTTGATTTTCTCCATGATTGCCAGAGATGTCTCATCAAGCTCCAGGGACAGAAAAGGGGCCTTGGTAATACCGATGCCGTGCTCTCCTGACAGGGTTCCGCCAAGAGTCATTACATGGTCAAAAAGTCTTCTTTTGGCTTCCCGGCTTTTT
>JBDLJI010000196.1:0-4560 GCA_039714455.1 Thermodesulfobacteriota bacterium | reverse complement strand
ACATATTCAGACAACAATACCCAAAAGATAAATAATAACGAACAGACAAAGCCCGCATAAGCGTAAGAAGAACTTTTATTTATCCTTTCAATGCTCATTTAATTATAAAACATCCTTGCCATTGTATTTTGTGATTTTAACTCCCTGGCTGTTTAACTATCTTATATGTATATTTCACCTTTTGCGAACAATGTTGAATGTCCAGATATAATGACACGATCTCCAGAATATTCGCAAAAGAGCTCTCCTTTTCGACTTGATAGCTGGTAAGCATGCAATTTGTTTTTGTTAAGTCGTTTTGCCCAATATGGAATTAAGGTGCAATGGGCAGACCCTGTTACGGGGTCTTCATTTACGCCAGCATTTGGTGCAAAGAACCTCGAAACAAAATCAGAGCTTTCTCCTGGGGCAGAAACAATTACCGCGTGACTCTTTATTTTTTTGATTTTGTCGAAGTCTGGCTTCATGTTTTGAACTATACTTTCCTCCTCAAATACAGCCAGCAAATCCCTTGATTCCAGAACATAGCTTGTCTCAATGCCAAGAGCTTCAACAAGAATTTCGGGGGGCTTAATTTCAACAGGTGTCCATGCTGGAAAGTTCATTGAAAGCAAATCTTCGGTTTTATCTACCGATAATTCTAGTTAACAATACTAAATATTGTTTTAAGTTTCCAGCACGTGGACATATTTGAAATTTGTCCCCACTTACAGAATTTTTCTGCAGGACTTTTTATATACTCGAACACCAAAGCGGTTCCTGGTCTTCTGTATGAAAGGTGTCAATCGTCCTGCTGTTTTGTTGCAGGACAACAGCCTGTTCAGCTATAGTAACGCTATGCTGAACGGGCGATGACGCAGCAGACAGGAGATCTGGGACTGCTCAAACCGCTAAGCAAAAAACTGAAAGATATATCTGGCCGCAACAGTAAATATCACCAACGCCAGCATGGCCTGAATTATTCTCTCCGGCACATATTTCTGGCATGTGGCGCCGAGATACATACCTAAGAGCCCACCGAGCCCGAACAGTATCCCCAAAAACCAATCAGGTGGAGCCGTCTGGCCATTGTAAAAAGGGACTGTGCTGTAAATGGCAACGCCGACAATAGAGGTGGCAAAGGTGCCAAACATAGCGGCTCCGGCAACCGTATGCACAGGAATGTTCAGGAAGGCCACACAGAACGGAGCAATAATGGCTCCACCTCCAATGCCATAAATACCTCCGATTACTCCTACAGCCAGTGCAAGCAATATTATTGCCGCCAGGCTGAACTCCACCCGCTGTGCCTGAAAATCAAATCCCATTCTGGTCATGCTGTATATGACATTACTGACTGCAAAATCAGCATTTTGCTCTGCTCCTTCACTCTTGACTTTCTGCAGAATCTTTTTTATCACTCGCACACCTATATATAAAAGGATTAAACCCACAAAGAGTTTAAATGCTTTCGGGTCAGGCAAAAAACGCACCCGGATGTAATAGCCGACAAGTACACCGGGCAGGGTGCCGATGGTTATAGCCAGGGCCAGGGGCCAGACCATCCTGCCTTCCCGCATATAACGCAGGATGCCCCCGGGAGTACCCACAACATTGTAAAGGAAATTGGTTGCACTGACCGAAGGAGTGACAAATCCCAGGACACTCATCTGAAAAGGAAGAATCAGAAATGCACCGGTTATGCCGGCCATAGATGAAAAAAAGGAAATCACAAAAGCTACCAGAGGTGGAATAAAAATAGGGGTTTCAACGCCTGAAACGGAAAAATGAATGGGGGAAAAATCCATGTTTTTTAAAAGATCCTGTTGCTGAATCCGAGATTTTTACTATCACATTATTTTTGGCTATCCGTATAAATACCTAAAAAACAGTTGTTTTTTCACAGGTTTTAATTACATTTGCTCTAGCATAGATCATTTTGCTTCCGGGTAAAAGCAAAATTCAGCATTGCAGTAAACTGGTTTTCATCTTTAGGGATCAATTTACATATGCGTTATCTATATACTTTTTTAATTATGTTCGGGTTCTGGATTCTGCTGTCAGGCAAATTCGACCTCTTCCATTTGACCCTCGGTGTAATTTCCAGTGCGCTGGTTTCTTTTCTTTCCGCCGACCTGTTCATGTATGAGCAAGGTAAAAACCGGCTATCGACCGGTTTACGTTTTTTAATGTATCTTCCCTGGCTTTTGTACCAGATCGTGTTGTCAACCCTGCATGTAACATTTTTGGCTCTGCACCCGAAAATGAAAGACCGGATTGACCCCACAATAGTCACCTTCAAAACGAAGCTGAAAACTGATCTTGCCAAGGTTGCCCTGGCCAACTCCATTACCCTGACTCCTGGCACCATAACTATCAGAATTGAAGACCAGGTTTTTTATGTGCATGCTATCAGCCGCAAGGCTGCTGCCGGTCTGCCCGGCGAAATGGAAGAACGACTGGCAAAGGTTTTTGAAAGGGATTGATATGGATTCTTTTTTTATCGGTATAGGCGTTGCCCTCTGTTTTCTGATGCTCCTGACTTTGCACCGGGCTGTCCATGGCCCGACAGCCATAGACCGGATCATGGGTGTCAATGTGATCGGTACCAAGACCACTATTCTCCTGGTGGTAATCGGCACCATCTACCACCGGGTGGATATGTTTGTGGACATTGCCCTGGCTTATGCCCTGCTTAACTTCATCGTTACCATCGCTGCTTCCCGTTATTTTCATCATCGCAAAAACCTCATCCCCAAAGGGTATGGTTTCAGGATCAGACCGGAGGAAAAAAAATGACACTAGTGGTAATCCTGCTCACGCTCACAGGCCTCGTCTTCTTTTTTGCCACAACTATTGGAATTCTGCGTTTCCCGGATTTTTATTCCAGGATGCATGCGGCAGGCAAAGGGGATACCCTGTCCTCGCTGATAATACTCCTGGCCCTGGTGCTTTATAACTTCCATGACATCAACCTGGCGAACCTGCTGGTTGCCATAAAAATTCTTTTGATTGTCGTTTTTATCTTTATGGCAAGCCCCACTGCAACCCATGCTATTATTGATGCCGGCTATGAGGCAAGCATTAAACCCTGGATGAAAAAACCGGAGGAAGAAAGCTAAAATGATCTGGCAGCTTGACCTCAGCGTACTGACCCTTATTGTGATCTGCGCCTTTGCTACCATCATGGTTAAGGACCTGCTCAGTGCAGCTATTATTTTCGGTGCCTACAGCTTCCTGATGTGTCTGCTGTGGACCGAGATGGGGGCAGTGGATGTCGCCTTTACCGAGGCCTCGGTGGGAGCAGGAGTGAGCACTGTCCTGTTTTTTGCCGCAGTTTACCAAACCTCCAGAAAAGTAGGAGCCCGTAAGTCCGGGCGCTTGCTTTCCAAGGCTTTTGCTCTGATTGCGGCATTGCTGACCGGACTGGTCCTCGTAATTGCTGAGGCGGATTTTCCAGGTTTTGCCAATCCCTTTACACCGGCCAGCCTTCATCTTTCGCCTTATTATATTACCCAGACACTCCATGATACAAACGTACCGAACATGGTTACCTCAGTCCTGGCTGACTACAGAGGCTTTGACACCATGTTTGAGACAGCGGTCATTTTTACAGCCGGCCTGGCTGTCATAGCTATCCTGCGCCGTTTCAAAAAAGAGGACCGTCATGACCTCCCGGAACCCTATGTCATTTCTGAAGGGTACCCGGATACTATTATCCGCTTTGTTGCCAGACAGCTTGTTCCCTTTATCCAGCTTTTTGCCCTCTATGTAGTGGCGCACGGTCACCATAGCCCGGGCGGCGGCTTTCAGGGGGGTGTCATTCTTGGCGCCAGCTTCATACTTCTGGCTATCAGCTTTGACTTTAAAATTGTTTTGGGGATTATGAGCGAAAGATGGAATGTCCTGCTGGGCAATATCGGGGTATTGATCTATGCCGGAATCGGCTTTTTGTGCCTTCTTTTGGGAGCAAACTTCCTCGATTATTCCATGCTCAGCAAGGTGCTGCCGGCAACGGATAAAATCATGGCACGTTCCCACGGCATGCTTGGTATTGAGATTGGTGTGGCGATTGCGGTCATGGCCATCGTTATTTCAATTTATTTAAATATTGTTTCCCACGGCAAATACGACAAGGGCTTATAATGCATTCAATCGTTGCTGATTATAATTACTGGATATACATCCTGCTCATGATGATCGGCCTCTATGCCATGCTGGCCAAGAACAACCTGATCAAGAAGGTCATCGGCATGTCGATCTTCCAGACAGCCATTATTATTTTTTATGTCTCCATCGGCGCCAAGGAGCACGCGACCATCCCCATCATAGCCCACGGACATGGCGCTGTTGAGGCAGCCATTGATGTTGCCCATTATGCCAACCCGCTGGTCCATGTCCTGATGCTTACCGCCATCGTGGTATCTGTCGGTACCCTGGGTGTGGCTCTGGCTATCTGCCTGGCTATTCACAGGAAATACAACTCCCTTGAAGAAGATGAAATTCAGGAGCAGCTGCAATGAGTTTTGTTGAACAGGCACCAGTCCTGCTGGTCATACTGCCGCTGTTAAGCGCTCTCCT
>JBDLJI010000195.1:0-4566 GCA_039714455.1 Thermodesulfobacteriota bacterium | reverse complement strand
GTATATTCCCTCTTTTAAAGGCTGTTGACGCATCTAAAATGTATAATTCAAACTACACGTTTTCCGGTTGGAGCAATGCTCCAACCGGAAGTACTAAATATGTTTCTGCAGGCTACCATGACACTGAAAAATTAAAAAGCGGGTAGAATAAATATTATCTGATCCAGGCTCCTAGAGTATAATATGATTGTTGTATGACTGAAAATTTAATATATGTCATACGGCATGATTGCTTAATAAAATAAACACGCAAATTGCACATTCCATATATTTACAATTTATCTGAAGAGTAAAAATGTCAACTTTTATAAGTTCACAAATTGATCGCGTTATAGATTCCGACCACCATGATCCCTTTCAGGTGCTTGGCTTGCATTTTATTGACCAGGAACCAGGGGGTGCCCTGGTGCGCACCTTCCAGCCACATGCCGAGTCAGTCCAGATTGTCATAGGTGAGCAGAAACAATACATGTACAAAATGAGACAGGAAGGACTCTTTGAAATAGTTTTGCAGGAATTCTCAGAACCATTTGCATATGAATTTGAGATCAAATATTACGATAGTACAGTTTATACAATTGCAGATCCCTATAGTTTCCTTCCGCAGTTAGGTGATATGGACCGCTATCTTTTCAATAGCGGCACACATTATAAACTTTATAATAAACTCGGTGCGCATCGAACGGTTATTGATACCATCGAGGGAACTATATTCAGGGTATGGGCGCCTTCGGCACGCCGGATAAGTGTAATCGGCGATTTTAATTCCTGGGACGGCCGGGTACACCAGATGCGCAGCCTTGAAAAATCAGGCATCTGGGAACTTTTTATCCCCGGAATTGCAGAAGATGAATTGTATAAATTTGAGGTGAGAACCCAATACCGGGATTTGCAAATAAAGTCTGACCCTTTTCAGTTCTATGGTGAAATTCGTCCTAAAACAGCATCGGTTGTCAGTTCACTGGATAAATATTCCTGGCAGGATAAGGACTGGCTTGAAAAACGGGCTAAGATAAAACCCTATGATATCCCGGTGTCAATTTATGAGTTACATCTCGGCTCCTGGCAACGTGATCCCGGCGATCCGGAACGTTTCCTGACGTATAAGGAGATTGCCGACACGCTTGTCCCCTATGTGAAGGAGATGGGTTTCACCCATGTTGAACTGATGCCGGTCATGGAGCATCCGCTCGATGAATCATGGGGATATCAGGTAACTGCCTATTACAGCATTACCAGTAGATATGGAACTCCTGAAGAATTTATGTATTTTGTGGATCTCTGCCATCAAAACGATATAGGAGTTCTCCTTGACTGGGTTCCGGCTCATTTTCCAACAGACGGCCATAGCCTTGCCCGGTTTGATGGTACAGCGCTTTATGAGCATGAGGATCCCCGGCAGGGTGCCCACCCCGAGTGGGGAACACTGGTTTTTAATTACAGCAGAAAAGAAATCAGCAATTTTTTGATCGCAAATGCCCTGTTCTGGTTTGACAAGTATCATATCGACGGATTACGGGTTGATGCTGTAGCCTCAATGCTGTATCTCGATTATTCCCGTGAGGATGGTGAATGGATCCCCAACTGCTACGGCGGCAGAGAAAACATTGATGCTATTGAATTCCTGCGACACCTTAACAGTATTGTATTTGATCACTATCCTAATGTCATGATGATGGCTGAAGAATCAACCAGCTTCTTTGGGGTCTCAAAACCGGCAGACCATGGTGGACTGGGTTTTGGTTTCAAATGGAACATGGGATGGATGAATGACACCTTAAGCTATATAAGCAAAGATCCCCTGTACAGGAAGTACCACCACAATGCCCTCACCTTTTCACTGTACTATGCATTTTCAGAGAATTTCATTCTTCCAATTTCCCATGATGAGGTCGTACACGGCAAGGGTTCCCTGCTTTCAAAAATGCCTGGGGACCATTGGCAAAAGTTTGCTAATCTGCGTCTCTTTCTTCTTTTACAGTGGAGTCATCCGGGCAAAAAGCTGCTTTTTATGGGCAGCGAATTTGGCCAGTTGTCAGAATGGTACTGCAAGACCAGTCTTGACTGGCATTTACCGGAACATGAACCCCTCCATAAAAAAGCACAGGATTTTGTTCAGGCATTAAATCATATGTACAGTGATAATCCTGCATTATGGCAGGTTGATTTCATGCCTGATGGTTTTCAATGGCTGGATTTCAATGATATTGATAACTCGGTGGTTGGTTTTGCCCGTTTTGGTTTTGATCACCGGGACCACCTGGTGTGTGTTTTTAATTTTACCCCCCAGGTTATTTACAACTATAAAATGGGAGTGCCGGCTGGCGTAGCTTACCAGGAAATATTGAATTCCGATCTCCAGCAATTCGGAGGAAGCGATGTCTCCAATAATGATCCTTTGCAAACTATCCATGAACCTTTTGGTTTTGCACCCCATCATGTTAAATTGAACCTGCCTCCACTTGGCGGCATTGTTTTGAAACCCCTGAATGGGTAAACCAGTCTCACACATAAAAGAATAAATGTAAGAAAGGGAGATTCCTGATGTCTTCTACGGATCAAGTACTGCCTTCAGGCGATAAAATGAAAAAGACATTATGCTGGATCAGCGAAATGCTTAAAGTGCATCCTGAAAAAAACAGGCAACTGATAATCAGTGAAGCTGAAATACGTTTTGATCTTTCTCCAAAGGAGTGCGATTTTATTGACCGTAAACTGCGGGATGATTCTGCGGAGTGTGATTAGCCCGCATTTCTCACGAGCATTTCAGCATTCAATAGTGAATGGTGATAGTCTGATTGTGAGAAACCCGGGTTAGCAGTTGATTTTTTGCCTAGGCCGTAACTTTAGTTTGCATCCTTGCATTTGACAGGCATGGGTACTTTCAAAAGATTTATACCTTCTTCCTGCAGTTTTTTCTCTTCAAGTTCGGTGGCCACTCCACGAATATTTCTCGGTTTAGATACACCATAGTGTATTTTAAGTGATTCCGTTGCCAGTTCGGTGCCAACATCCTCAAAATTCTTTTCAACAAATTCCTGCAATATCTCTAATGAATCAGCAACACTTGTTGATGGTTCTGATTCTGCAGCCTTCAATTGCGAAGGTTCATGTCCTCCATTTCTGGATGATTGTGCCCGGATGGGAGAAAGAATTTTACGTATCTCCCTGCCGCCACATACAGGACACACCAGAAAGGCTGCGGTCTGCTGTTTGTCAAAATCCTGGCGATCCTGAAACCAGCCTTCAAAGGTATAGCCGCAGCCACATGCCAGATCAAAAACGATCATGGATAAATTCCACTTGAATTATTAGATAATTCCGTCGCTCTCTATTCTGAAGATAAATTAACATTTATTTATAGAAAAAAATAGCATCTTGCAAGGCTTGTTACAGTTACATAATAAGGATAAAGAGATGGAACATTATGAAACAATATTAAATTCAGTTTTCTTTAGCATTAATCCCGTTATAATGCTTTAATCCTTAGGGATGTATAACTATCCATAAAATATAGATAAATATTCAGGCATTATTCTTGCTTACATAAAAACAACTACTTTTTAGTTTAAGACAATTTCAGACTGTTTATGAACTTCTACTTTCCAGAAGTTTGGAGCACCAAGGAGTAAATCACCATGAATGAGCTCGATCTTATTACCTGTATTGTCCAGAGAGGAAAAGCGGAAAAAGTAATTGATGCAGCATTACTGGCAGGTGCGCCCGGGGCTACATATTACTATGGACGCGGTACTGGAGTACGTCAAAAACTCGGAATCCTGTCGAAGTTGATTGTGCCGGAAAAAGAAATAATTCTAATTGTCACGAAGAAAAATCAGACAGATGCGGTATTCGATGCCATTATCAAGGCGGGAAGATTGGATAAAAAGGGACAGGGATTTGCCTATATCCATACAATTGATCGTGCCATTGGTTTTCTGGAAGATTATTCCTGATTTTTGTCAACTAACTTAACCGTTATAAGTTAAACCGATAACTAAAACGATACGATTGCCATGTCGGGCTTAATTAAAGACTTTGCTATAACTGCGCTTATCATGATCTTAGGTCATTGGATATATGGTATTGCAGACTCTGTAGCCTATGATTTTATAGTTGATTTTATTGCCGACAACAAAATACTCTTGCTTGCCACAGGAATTTTCGGCTCAGGCATTATGCTGTTTCTGGCCGCAATGTTTCAAGGTCTAGGGCTGTCACAGGTCACTTTTATACTAAGCAAGTTGTTTGCCAGACTGAGCCAGTTTTTTATCACCTTCTTCAGCATACTCAACACTATCTTCTATGCGGCTATGGGCCAGAACCTCCTTCGAGACATAGGGTATGACTTATTCATTATATTAGTTTTGACTCTAGGAGCATCCTGTTGGGCTTTACGCATGATTGATTTTAATTACCACACAAAAAATACCCTGCTGCCCGTAAGTTTGATTGCCTTCATGTCATTTGTTCTTGTGAAGTATATCTGGCCTTTTTATGGTTTCTAAATAGCCTCCCATTTTCAATTCACATAGTTTGTACCAGTCAGAAACTTTGTTTTCAGGT
>JBDLJI010000194.1:0-4588 GCA_039714455.1 Thermodesulfobacteriota bacterium | reverse complement strand
CAAAATTTTCCTGGTCAGACAGACCCGTTAAGCCGGCGTCTGCAACCAGCTCTTCCATCTTTTTCCGGGCGGTAAAATTTCCTTCAAGCTGCTGGGGAGCCAGAATGGCCTTGTAGGCTTCCCAGACATCAGGGTCATCATCAATGACAATTATTCGGTTATTAGATGTTTTTTCTATTTGGTTATGTATCTTCATTGTTATTCACATTTTCACTATTCTCATCATCCCTGGAGAGAGGAAGATGAACGATAAACTCGGCACCCGAACCTGGCCCGTTGCTTTTTGCTTCAATGGACCCTTTATTGGCTATGAGAAAATTAGCGCATGAATGCAAACCAAAACCCGATCCTTCCCTTTTGGATGTATATCCGTAGGTGAAAAGCTTTTCCTTATCTTCAGGGGCAAAGCCCATCCCGGAATCTTTTATTGCTATAGATATAAATTCACCATCGCTGTCGAGGTGAGCGGAAACAGCAAGAATACGCTCATCCGGATCCGTATCTCTCATAGCCTCTAAGGCATTTTTAACGAGGTTTACCATGACTTGCAGAAGCTTTGACTGCTCTATCCTGATAGTCGGAAGATCCGGGTCAAGATCCTTAGTTATTGAAACAGAATATTTGGTGATTGATTCTTCAAGCATCTCCAGGGAGTCCATCACAACCTTGTTGACATTTACATTTTCAATATTGCCTGAAAGCCTGGCATAACGAAGCTGCAGATGAATTATTGACTCAATGTGTTCATGCTTGTCCCGTATCCGTTTGATTTCATTATTGATATGATCATACTCCTCGATGACTGCATCCGGCAGTACGGTAATTATCTGCTTGAGCTGTTCTTTTTCATCCTGAGGTAAAGCGGTGGGCTCAGCTATAACCTTATAAAAACGCGCCATCATCTCCTTAATATGGTTACGGATCCTGCTCTCATTAGTTTTCTTGATTAACAGGGCTGTACTGACCTTGGCAGGGGTGATTGCATTTCCGATATTATGCAGGATGCCAACTGCCATTTCAGCCATGCCGGCCTCGTGTGCCTGATGCAACAGGTTTGCCTGAGCCAATTTCAGGTCCCTTGTCCGTTCCTCAACCTTGTGCTCCAGATTTCTGCTGTATTGTTCAAGCTGCTCATGTGATATACCCAACTTTTCTGTCATGGAATTGAATGAATCAGACAGGTGAGTAAACTCTTGACAGGAAAGGCCGTCCATCCAGATCCTGTGTTTGAGGTCCCCCTTCGAGATTTTCTGAACCCCATCGCTTAAAATACGCATGGAACGGATAAAAGTACGGGTAAAAAGAAAAGATACCAGGGCTCCTACCAGAAAGAAAAAAAGCGTGATAGCAATAAAGGTTCTCTTGAGGCTGTTTATTTTATCGGTCCATTCCTGTCTCAGGGCTGCCATATCAGTGTCTAACTTTTTAAGGGAATAGCCGCACCGCAGGAATCCGGCCAGGGTTGCTCCACTGTATACCGGAGTGACTACCTCCATTACGTTGACAGAATTACCGTCTTCATGAACTTTCATATCAAAAAAACGCACTGGAGTAGGTCGTTCTTCAGCCGTCAGTCTGGCCAGATGTATTTTGTTCTCTATTGCAGCTATCGATACGGAAATTGTATCCTCCAGAGTATGGCCAATCATTATTGAGTCATTGTGGGCCAATATCCTGCGATTGGGGGCCATAATGTAGGAATATAGTATTTCCGAATTTTCACTGACCACATCACTGATCAGGATATTCAAAAAGGAAAAATTAAAACCGGTAAGGGCCTGGCCGGCACTGAGAGCGAGACTGTGCACCATAGAGGAACTGCTATGTTCAAGATCCTGCCGCATCTGTACTATCATATGCTCAAGATGTGAATTTTGAAAAGCTATCTCTTGCCGGAAAAAATATACGGCCAGGGTGGGAAAGAGAAGGCAGAGCAGAATAAAATTCATCACAATCAGATAGACCAGGATCGACGGCTGCCATCGACCAGCCCTATGATTTTCCTCCTGTCCTGTCCGGGTTTTCTCTATGCTCATCTGTCAATTACTTTCGTTGCCTGATCCAGAGCATTCTGGCTTATCCGCAAGCCGATCTTATCAGCGGTTTTTAAATTAATATACAGGCGGGTGCCGATGGGAGACATAACGCCGATCCTGCCCGGTTGCTGATTATATTGCAGGATACTTTTTGTGATTGAGGCAGCTTGGCTCCCCATATTTTTCTGATCAGGATCAACACTGAGAACTACTCCGAGTTTCGCAACATTTTCGGACGGCCCCAAACATATAATCCGATTGTTGATACAGCGGCGTTCAAGCCATGAAATGTTTTCAAGGGTATAAACAATCGGGTCCGGTAAAATCCAATAGCTGTCAATCTTGCCCTCCATGCCTTTGAAAGCACGATCAAACTCCTGCGGATTCGCGATGACCTTTTCAACTAGTTTCAGGTCAAGGATCTCAGCAGACTTCCTGGCTGACTCTATAAATTGACTTGAATGTTCCCTGCTGTAGATTACCCCTACCTGATTGATCTTGGGTGAAAGCATGGAGAGATTGGCAAGGTACGTTCCGGGCGCCACATCATAGGCAATTCCAGCAACATTACCCTGGCGGCCAATAAGGCCATAACGCTCCCAGTTAAGAACCATGGCAAAAACAACCGGTATTTCCGGATGATCTGCGGTCCAGACCTTACTTATCACCGCAGCCTTGGCGCCGAGAGCAAAGATGAGTTTCGGTTCCAGGTTGATGATTTCAGCCATTACGTCAGACGCCCGCTCCACATCGCCCTTGAGATTGTAAGTCTTTACAGGCAGATTAACCTCTGCAGTAAAGCTCGAGATAGGGTCGGAATACGCCTCTTCCTCGTCACTTACCAAAATCACAACCGGTTGCTCACTGCCGGCCAGCAACATGGTCGGCCCAGCCAACCATACAGTGACAAACAACAGTACAACGATTTTATTGAGTAAAGTTCTGCCAATCATCGATTTTCAACATTTCCATTATTTTGTTACGGGGTTGATCTGAAGTCATTTTCTTGAATGTCTCAACCAATTTCTTCACATCGCCTGACTCCACCCTGTCCTCCAGATAACAAAGAACAGGCATGGGTACTGTAATACTCCTATTAAGATTTTTTATCGTTTGAATGATTCTGGGATTTACATCTGAAATGACCTGCAGATTATCCTGAGCCACCAGGGCCATTTTTACCTGACCGAGAGCAAGGGCCAAAATTGCATCAAGATCTTTAGGAACACTGATAATGTTTAATTGCTGAATACTGACCAATTCGCCTGCGACCAACTCTTTAATGACTGCAGTTGTCCCATTTGACCCCATAGTTGTCATGGCAAATGATATGATGTCATAGTCATTTGCAGCAGTCACATTAGCGTGTGAAGCCAGAAGAATTTTCTTGTATGAAGTGGATCCGTTGCGCACAGGGACAAGAAGCGGACGAAACCCTAGATCCTTACCGTATTTGCGATAATACCACTCAGGAACAAGGATAAATGATGGTCGCTTTTCATTGTTCAGACGGTGAAAATCGACAAAATGGGTGAATGGTTGAAAGGTGTAGGAAAAATTATTATCGGAAAAATACGCTTGAAACTCCTGCTTCAGAAGACCAAGATTACTTTGGGGTGAGTCAGGATTGAAATAATAAAATTCTCCGGGAAGGGTACTGTTCGATGAAATTGTAGATGTACAAACGCTTTGCCCAGCCAAAATTGAAAGCAAGACAAAACATGCTACCAATACACTATACAGAAAGGCACTTTTCCGCAAAATAATGCACCACGCCCATTATTTAAGAATCACCCCTTATATTACTAAACTGCGCAAGATGAAAAATTAGAACTACTTAACGCCCATTTATGATTAAAGCATATTGCCGGAATTGTATCAACCTGCATTACTGCATTTCATGGGCTGCTTTTGCTTTTTTGTCAAACAAGTAACCAATAGATTTAAGGGTGACTTTGCATAGAAAAAATCAAAAATTATACTCTGTATAAACATACAAAAAAAAGGGAGAGCCGATGAGGCCCCCCCTTGTTGGTTGGATAGAATTAATTTTCCTATAAATTAATCGTCAAAACAATAGTTTTTACTTAGTCTTTACTCCTCCAACGATCATCCGTCCTTTAGGAACGTTCTTCCTCTTCTTCCTCTTCTTCCTCTTCTGCATCAACATCCTGGTCAACAACACAGCCGTTGGAAGAAATGACGCTAATGCGCTCGAGATCATCGTCTACATCTTCGATCTCGGCTTCCCATCTGCCTTCCCTGACCATTATATCATCTGCCAGAATTTCACCATTGTCGGAATCGATGATGCTGATTGTGGTACCGGCAGACGCCCGCCCTTTAATATGCAGCTTTTCATCACCCCGGTCGAAATCCATTTCCGTGATGACAAGTGAGGTTCCGTCACCACAGACAGGAGCAGGCGGAGGTGTAATGGTACAGTCACTCTCGCAGCCGTCGCCGTTGGTGCTGTTGCCGTCGTCACACTGCTCACCGGCATCTACATTGCCGTCACCACAGACAGGAGCAGGCGGAGGAGTTACCGTACA
>JBDLJI010000193.1:0-4602 GCA_039714455.1 Thermodesulfobacteriota bacterium | reverse complement strand
TCGGTTGGTAAGAAAAGCATAATGGCTGCAAGCGGCCTGCTGCTCTCCCTTTTTCTTTTAACCCATATGCTCGGCAACTCTGTCAGCTTTTTAGGACGAGATGCCTTCAATACCTATGCGGAACAGCTTCATTCCCTTGGTATTCTGGTCTATATCTTTGAAATCGGGTTGCTCACCTTATTTCTCATTCACATTATTACCGGCATCATACTCTACCTGGAAAATCTGCAGGCCCGTCCATCGCGCTACTCTGTCAACTCCTCTGAAGGCGGCCGTTCATGGGGTTCACGCACCATGCCCTATACCGGTGCTATCATCCTTGTTTTCATCATTGTACACCTGATGAACTTTCATTTTACCGACAAAAGCGTACCGGTCGCCGATCTTGTCAGGGAACTTTTAAGCAGCCCCAGTCTGGCATTCTTTTATATATTTTCTTTAGTTGCCCTTGCCCTGCATTTAAGTCACGGATTCTGGAGCCTGTTCCAGTCCATAGGCTTCAATCATGAAAAATACAACTCGCTGCTCCTGAAAGGGGCCCTGGTCTTTAGCATTCTGATGGGCACTGTTTTTATTCTCATTCCGGTCCTCACCCTTGTTTCAAGAAGTTTTCTTCTCTAACACCTGCAATCATGAAGCATACATTTTTTATAAAAATAATAAGTATTTTAAAACAGTTTCTTACAATATAAAGGAATGATTAATGAAACTGGATCCAAAGATTCCCGGCGGTCCGTTGGCAGAAAAATGGGATCGACACCGGTTCGACAGCAAACTTGTCAACCCTGCCAATAAGCGAAAATTTGATATCATTGTTGTGGGTGCCGGTCTGGCAGGCGCTTCTGCTTCTGCTTCCCTGGCAGAACTCGGCTATAATGTCAAAACCTTCTGCCTGCAGGACAGTCCCCGTCGGGCTCACAGTATTGCAGCCCAGGGCGGCATCAATGCCGCCAAAAATTACCAGAACGACGGCGACTCAATATTCCGGCTCTTCTATGATACTATCAAGGGAGGCGATTTCAGGGCAAGAGAGGCCAATGTTTACCGTCTGGCCCAGGTAAGTAATAATATTATTGACCAGTGTGTGGCCCAGGGTGTTCCCTTTGCCCGGGAGTATGGCGGGCAGTTGGCAAATCGCTCATTCGGCGGAGCCCAGGTTTCACGCACCTTTTATGCCCGCGGCCAGACTGGACAGCAGCTCCTTTTTGGCGCCTATTCCGCCCTTATGCGCCAGGTAAAAAAAGGCAAGGTCGAGCTGCTTTCCCGGCGCGAGATGCTTGATCTGGTGATGATTGACGGCCAGGCTCGCGGCATTGTCACCCGAAATATGCTGACCGGTGGTATTGAGACCCACGCTGCCCATGCAGTGGTACTGGCAACCGGCGGCTACGGCAATGCCTACTTCCTGTCTACCAATGCCATGGGTTCCAATGTCACTGCAGCCTGGCGGGCATATAAAAAAGGCGCCTGCTTTGCCAACCCCAGTTTTGTACAGATCCATCCCACCTGCATCCCGGTGCACGGCACCTATCAATCCAAGCTTACCCTGATGAGTGAAAGCCTGCGTAACGACGGCCGGGTCTGGGTTCCCAAAAATCCTGGAGATACAAGGCCACCTGCAGAAATACCCGAAGCAGAGCGTGACTACTACCTGGAGAACAAGTACCCCAGTTTCGGCAACCTGGTGCCGCGGGACGTGGCATCGAGAAATGCCAAGGAGCAGTGCGATCTGGGCAAGGGTGTCGGTTCAACCAGACTGGCTGTTTACCTTGATTTCAGCGAAGCAATCAAGCGGGATGGTGCCTCGGTCATCTTCCAGAAGTATGGCAACCTTTTCCACATGTATGAAAAAATTACCGCTGCCAATCCCATGCACGAACCCATGATGATCTTCCCGGCCGTGCATTATACCATGGGCGGCCTGTGGGTGGACTATAACCTGATGTCCACCATCCCCGGACTCTTTGTCCTTGGCGAGGCTAATTTCTCAGATCATGGCGCGAACAGACTTGGAGCCAGTGCTCTGATGCAGGGTCTTGCCGACGGTTATTTCATCATCCCCTATACCATCGGCAATTATCTGGCGACCATTTCTTCAAAACCGAATGATACCGGGCACCAGGCTTTCAAACAGGCAGCAGACGATGCCACTGAGAAGATCAGTAAACTTCTTTCCATAAAAGGCAAGAAAACAGTTGATGAAATTCACCGGGAGCTTGGGCTCGTGATGTGGGATGCTTGCGGAATGGCACGAAACGAGGAAGGGCTGCGGAAGGCCCTGGACAAAATTCCTGCCATCAGAGATGAATTCTGGCAAAACGTGACAATTCCCGGTAACGGCCAGGATTTAAACCAGACCCTGGAACGTGCCGGCCGGGTTGCCGATTTTCTTGAATTTGCCGAGTTAATGGTTGTTGATGCCCTCTCCAGAAAAGAATCCTGCGGCTGTCATCTTCGTGAAGAAAGCCAGACTGAAGAAAATGAGGCCAAACGGGACGATGCAAACTATTCGCATGTCTCGGTTTGGGAATACAAAGGGGAAGATAACAGCCCGGAGTTTCACAAGGAACCCCTGATATTTGAAAATGTGCAGCCATCGCAGAGGAGTTACAAGTGAGCGAGATAGAACTAACCCTTAAGATATGGCGGCAGGCAGGATCTGACGCGCCGGGCCGGCTTCAAACTTACGCAAGTGGGCCTATATCCACTGACATGTCCTTTCTGGAGATGCTTGATGTCCTTAATGAAAGACTGACCCTGGAAGGCGAAGAACCCGTAGCCTTTGACCATGACTGCCGTGAGGGCATCTGCGGTATGTGCGGTGCCGTTGTAAACGGACACCCCCACGGCCCTGAAAAGGAAACCACCCTCTGCCAGCTTCACATGCGCCACTTTAAGGATGGCGACACTTTAGTGATTGAACCCTTTCGGGCCATGGCCTATAAAATAGAAAAGGACCTCGTTGTTGACAGAAGTTCCCTGGATAAAATGATAACCGCCGGAGGATTTGTCTCAGTCAACACAGGCGGTGCACCCGACGCCAATGGCATACCGATTCCGCAGAAAAATGCCGAGAAAGCCATGGATGCTGCCGCCTGCATCGGCTGCGGCGCCTGCGTGGCAGCCTGCCCCAATGCCTCGGCCATGCTTTTTGTTGCTGCCAAAGTATCACATCTTGCCCTCCTGCCTCAAGGGCAGCAAGAACAGGCCAGAAGAGCCCTCGGCATGGTCAGGGCAATGGATGAATTGGGCTTTGGCAACTGCTCCAATGAGCGTGAATGCGAAGCAGCCTGCCCCAAGGCTATTTCCATACGCAACATTGCCCGACTGAACAGGGAATTTTTAAAAGCCGCAATATTTTCCGACGAGGAATGATGTGAATTATCCGGATTAATTATGGACACACCTTCCATCCTGACTTCTCTTCTCCCTGTTTTTCTCATAATCATTTGCGGATATGTACTCAAAAAAAGCAAATTACCCGGCAATGAATTCTGGCCGGGTGCTGAACGGATAGTCTATTATATTCTCTTCCCCGCTCTCTTATTTTCCAGCAGTGCCGGGGCCTCCTGGGAATATTACTCGGTTTCCTCCATGGTATGGGCAATCCTTGCCGCCCTATTTATCATGTGCGGCCTTCTCCTTATTCTCCGGCCTAAACTTACAAAGAAAGATGCCTCGTTTACCTCTGTTTTTCAGGGTTCGATCCGGTTCACCTCATATATAGGATTTGCAGCCGCATTTTCCCTTTTCGGCGATGAAGGTCTCTATTTGACTGCAATATTTATCACTGTCATGATCCCCATGGTTAATATCCTTTGTATTATGATCCTTGTCCGTTACGGCGGTCAGAAAGGTGGCTGGCACTGGATTTTTATAACTGTTACAAAAAATCCTCTGGTTATTGCCTGTCTTGCAGGTATGGCTCTCAATCTTCTAGGCCTTAAACTTCCAGAAATGGTTGCAAACCTGACAACAATCCTTGGCAAGGGCTCTTTGCCGCTGGGGTTGCTTGCAGTGGGAGCCTCCCTGCAAATCTCTTCCATAAAAAAAGCAGGTAATGAGATTGTCTATGCCTGTCTTCTAAAGTTGATTCTTATGCCGCTTCTCATGTGGTTTTGCTGCACCCTTTTCGGCGTAGACAGCCTTTCGACTGCAGTGGCTGTGCTTTTTGCAGCGCTGCCGGGCTCACCCTTATCCTATATCCTGGCAAAACAACTTGGCGGCGATACCAGGCTTATGTCTTCCATCATTGCTGTGCAGACAGGCATATCAATGATCAGCCTGCCGGTTGTTATTGCCATTGTAACATCGTAATCCGCCAGATATATTCCATTTCTGGCTTTTTCGCCCGTCCGGCGGCATGGGAAACCATAGCCGAACAGACTCTTCCTCGAATCTGAAATATATCCGACGGTTCAGGAATTAAGGCGGATTCAGAATGATAGAAAAAATTATGAAATCACAATCCTGCTCAAAATATTTTTTGATATCTACCTGCACAAAAAATCCCACAGGGTAAAAACGCAAAAAACGAAGCTGATGAAGGATGGTAGAGTTCAAGAAAAAGTGGTTATTTCCGACTAAGTTAACCGATAATCT